>JBBRHI010000030.1:0-12004 GCA_038222995.1 Bacteroidia bacterium
CATACCTCACTAAAAAGTTTGACATTAATACGAACCCTAAAGATATTGCTATAGGCAGTAACTTAAATACGTTTGTTCAATGGAAGGTATTATGGCATTTAAACGTGAGTAAAAAAGTAAGGCTTGAGCCCGGCTTGTCTTTTTCCCATGCTTCTAACGGCCGTTCGCAAGTTCCTAATTTAGGCTTAAATATAGTATCACTTAATTTGGGCATTAACTTCAAATTCGATAAACATCCCGTAACGTCTACTTTGCAGGATTCAGGCTCTGTATGGAACAGTAAGCACGAAATTTTAGTGTGGGATGCAGCAGGTTTTAATGAGCATGAACCCCCGGGAGGCCCAAAATATTTTACAAATACATTAGGGATCAATTATTATTACAATGTAAGAAATACGCACAAATGGGGCGGAGGCGTAGATGTATGTTATGATACTCAAAATACCTACCATCTTGAAACATCGGGCCATCCTCAAAAAAGCTGGACGGATATTTTGCAGCTTGGTGTAAAAGTATGTTATGCTTATAATGTTGGACGCGTTAGTTTCCCTATAGAAATGGGGTATTATGCGATCTCCAAACCTAAAGAGGACGGGCCTGTTTTTCACCGCATCGGGATCAGGTATTTTTGTAAGAACGGCATCATGTTTAACTTTACAATGAAGTCGCATTGGGCCGTAGCAGCCCATTTCGATTATGGAATAGGATACAGGTTCAGCATTAAAAAGAAGAAGGTTAATGAAATTTAAAGCCTGCATATATATATTATTTTTAATAGGGATAATTTCCTGTAAAAAAGAAAATTTATGCGATTGCGTGAAGGTAACGGGCGCTGCAAATACTATTTACCATGATGTACAAGGCTTTACCTGTGTTCAGGTGCAAGACAAAATGAATGTGTATTTAACACAAGGCTCTAAATTTGAAGTGAAAATTGAAGCCGGCCGGAACTTACAGCCCCTAATTAAAGCAGAAATAAACGGTGATACTTTAAAAGTATTTAATACAAACCGTTGCAACTGGGTAAGAGGGTACAAGCATCATATTAATGTGTATATCACCGCGCCATACTTTAAAAGTATTACAAACAGCGGCGTGGGCCCCATACAAAGCCTTAACACAATTACGCAGGATACAGTGATTTGCAGAACTACTAATTCGGGCGATATGAGGCTTGGTGTGAATGCAAACCTCGTAATATGCAGCGCACACGGCAACGGGGATATTTATTTAACGGGTACCACCGGCAGTTTGCAAAACGATTATACAGGTACCAATTATTTATATGCAAAAGACCTCACCGTATTAAATTATGTTTATTTGCACAGTGTATCTATCGGGCATGCTTACATAAATGCACCACCCAATGGGTTAATGGATATTGTTTTGGACAGATCGGGAAATATTTATTACAAAGGAAATCCCGGTACTATACATCTTATAAAAAATGATAAAGGCGATTTAATTAAGGAATAGGTGCATACTAAAATCCTTTTTTATTCGTTATTTTTATCGTATGCTTTTCAATAAAAATACACTTGCCGTTTTAGTATTACTTTGCCTGTCTTTATTTACAAAAGCACAAGATGATTATGCGGATGATAACCAACTGCGGTATGAAGACTGGATCTATAAAGCCAATATAAAAACAGCACAACTGCATGAGTCAACCTTCGAATCTAATCCCGCTGTTTTAAAATTTAATTCTACGCAGCAATTAGAGCTGAGTTTTGATGACCTGGATGCGGATAAAAAAACCTATTCTATCAGTTTTGTGCATTGCTCGGCCGATTGGGAGCCTTCTAACTTAATGGTGTCAGAATATATGAACGGTTTTTTTGATGCCAACTTTTTAAATTTTACTTACTCCACCAACACCATACAAAAGTATACACATTACGCTATTTTATTTCCGCAGGCTAATGTGCAATTCTCTAAATCAGGAAATTATATTGCATATGTATACCGCGATAATGATAAAGAAAATTTAATTCTAACCAAACGCTTTATGATCTATGATGATAAAGTAACCGTGTTGTCTTCCGTTCGACAGGCTATTGGGAATGATGAGCAATACGAAAAGCAGCATATTGATTTTTCTGTTATTAACAGTGCTTATGAATTAACGAATCCGTTTACGGATATGAAAGTGGTAATTACACAAAACAGCAGGTGGGATAATGCTGTGAGGGATATAAAACCAACATTTACGGAGCCCGGAAAATTAACGTATTCGTTAGATGATAAATCAACATTTACAGGAGGGAATGAATTTCGTTATTTTGATACGCGTTCCTTAAGAACGTATACTGAACGGATTGGCGATATACATAGGGACAGTGCCTCTATTTATCATGTTGATTTAAAAATTGATGAATTACGAACCTTTAAGCAGTACAGTTATTACCATGATTTGAATGGCGGTTATTTAATTAAGAACGCCGATATGGCTACCAATGCGGATTATGAGGCAGATTATTCGTACGTTAAATTTTTTCTTCCTTACGATAATGCGCAAGGATCCGGTAACTTTTATGTACTTGGTAAGCTTACCGAATGGCGATTAAATAAAACAAATCGTATGACGTATAACTACAAACGTTTGGGCTACGAGTGTACACTGTATATAAAACAGGGTTACTATAATTACACGTATGTGTATTTAAAAGATGATAAAAAAGGCGGAGATGACAGTATGACGGAAGGCAGTCATTGGGAAACGGAAAACGAATACTCCATTTATATTTATCACAGGCAAAGAGGTACCTACTATGATCAGCTCGTTGGTGTTAAGCGGTTTAACAGCATTATAAAATAGGTTCTTGCAGATCTCGCTAAAGGCGCAAATTAAGGCAGAGCAGAAATGTAACTAAGGCATCTCTTCCAGGTAACGGGCTATATGATTAAAATCAGGACGCAACAGCACTTCTTCCAACAAACAAATATTCTTTAATTCAATAAGTTTAGTCACAGAGTCTAAGTCTTTATCATTAACATCAAGATGATTTAAAAGATCGTCGATCATATAACCGAAAGCTCTTACTTCAATACGTTCCAATAGTTTTGCATTATTTTCCCTAAGATCATAGGGTGTTGCTGCACCAAAATCTCCGAACAACGTATTGGCTTGATCATCTATTAACGTATTATGTGCATACAGATCGCCATGCATAATGCCGTTTAAATGCAATTGAATACAGGCGCTTGCAATGGATCTTAAAATTTTTAAAATACCGGTAAATGTAAAACGAGTTCCTTCCTTAAATGTGTCGCGTGAGCAGGTAGCAAAGCTTGGCGGCATTCCAAGGTTTTTGTAAGCCGGTGAAATTAATTCAAAGATCAACCCGTTTTTATGTTCGGGGTGATCATAAATTTTACCGAGTACAGTTACTAAATTTTTATGGTTGGGAATTTCTGTTGAAATTTTCATTTCATCTTCAGGATATCCGTCGCTGGTAACTTCGCCTTTAAATACTTTTACGGCAACATATTCTTTACCGCTTCCAAAGTTGCTTTCTTTTAATTGCGCCTTAGAAATAACGCCTGAGGCGCCTTCGCCAAGCTGCTCCATTAAGGCAACCGAACTCCAGTTTATTTGCGGTAATTTTTTGGATACATTATTGACGTAGGTGCAGGGATTGCCCGAATACGCCAGCCAGGCTAGTTTCGGCATTTCCAATAACCATGGCGGTAATTCTGTAAATTGGTTTGCGGAAATTCTCAGTAATTGCAAATTTTTGCAGTTCGCCATTTCATCCGGTAAACTTTTTAAGTTGTTTCCGGCTAAAGCTACTTTTTGCAAAGGCAAACATTTGCCGATAGAAGAGGGGAGACGTTCAATTTGATTATTGGTTAGGATAAGCCATTGTAATGTTTCAGGAAACGCATGTTCAGGAATAAAATTAATGTTATTGGCTTTAAAACCTATCATGCTCAAGGCAGTACATTGCCCTAATATCAAAGGAAATTCAGTAAATAGATTATCCGAAAAAAATAAAATCTTCAATGTTTTAAATTGAACCATTTCACCGGGTAAGCTTCTTAATAAATTAGAGGAAAGATCAAGGATTTCTAAAGTTTCTGTAAATTCAAACAGTTCTTTCGGGAATTCAGTGAGCGCTGCAGAGATTTTTATTTTTTTGACATCTTTAAAATTACCGGAGCGAAGCTGTTCAAGAGAATTTATTTCCATTACAATTAACGTTACAGCATGCTGTACAATAAACGGCCTACTAAAAAATAAATGGAAATCCCGATAATGTCATTCAACGTTGTTACAAACGGTCCTGTAGCTAAAGCCGGGTTTATTTTAAAACGGTGCATGGTTAAGGGAACAAATGTTCCTAAAAAGGAAGCGCATAAAATAACGGTAAACAATGCCACGCTTACGGTTGCAGCAAGGGCCCATGATTCGCTGATCAATAAATTATAACCTAAAATTAAGCTCGAACAAATTAAGCCGTTCACTAAACCTACACCCAGCTCTTTTAAAAGTTTTGGAGCAATACGGTCTAATTTTAACGTATTACTTGCTAATCCCTGTACAATAATAGCGGACGACTGAACGCCGACATTGCCGCCGGTTGCACCGATCAACGGAATAAAAAAAGCCATTTCGGGGCGAAGCTGAATTTGCTGTTCGTAGCTGCCGATAATACGGGAACCTACAATACCGCCGCACATACCTACCAACAGCCATGGAATGCGCGCTCTTGATAAACGCCATAAACTGTCGTTACTGTCAACATCATCCGTAATACCGCTCATGAGCTGAATGTCTTTTTCAGCTTCTTCACGTATCACGTCCATCACATCGTCAATCGTAATTCTGCCTACAAGCCTTCCTAATTGGTCAACTACGGGTAATACTACCAAATCATATTTCTGTATCAGTTCGGCAACATCTTCACTTAAAGCAGATGTTTTTACCGATATAATATCCGGGTCATAAATTTCTTCAACCAATGCTAAAGGGTGAGAAATAATTAATTTTTTTAAAGACAACATCCCGATCAACTTCTCATTGTCATCTACCACATACACGGCGTACATTACTTCTACATTCTCCGTTTGCCTGCGAATCTCGTCAATACATGCGGTTACCGTTTCATGAGCAAACACGCTTACTAATTCCTTTGCCATTAAGGAACCGGCAGTGCCTTCTTCAAAGCTCATTAAGTCGGCAATATCGCTTGCCTGGTCAATGTCTTCAATATGCGACAATACTTCATCCTGAATTTCTTCCGGTAATTCGTTGATCACATCGGCGGCATCATCCGACTCCATATTGTCGAGCTGTTCCGCAATTTCCTTAGTAGAAAAAGTAGCCAGTAAAGCTTCCCTTTTCTCCTCTTCCATTTCCAGTAAAGCGTCGGCGGCGATCTCTTCGTCTAAAATATCATACAGGTAGTTGGCCTCTTCAACATCAAGCCGGTTAAGGATCAACGCAATATCTACAGCGTACAGCTCTTCAAGCTGCGCTTTAATCGTGCTATTTTCTTTGTTGGAAATAGCCTCTTTTAAATACTCTAAATAATCAAGGCTAAGCTCAAATTGCATGCTCTTATTTTTAAACTTTGCAAAGGTAAGCTTTTATGTTACAGAATAGTTACTACTTACTAAACTTTTGTTTAAGAATAGCATTTAAAAAAATGGCCGATAAAATAATAGAAAAGCCTACATAAAAAGTAGTAGATAAATACTTATTCTCATGAAATAATAAGCTCGCCAACACGATACCGTATAAGCCTTCCAGGTTAACCGTAAGGTTAATGGTGTAAGGCGTTAAATGCTTCATTAAATTAACACTGGCTATAAACGGATACACTGTGCAAACTCCCGCAAAAATAATCAGTAAAATAATGTCTTGTTGAGACAATGTAAAAAACTCGGTTGAATAGCTGCCTTTAAATGCCAGGAAAATACTTAAGCCGGCAAAGGCAGCGCTTAATTCAATAAAAGATAATACCGGTGAAGTGATCGGCTCTTTTATGTCCTGGATAAAAAGTCCGTTATATACGCTGAATATAGAAGCTGTAAGCGCGGCCAGAATTCCCAATAAAATACCGAGCCCGTATTTGACCTCTACCGAAAAAATTAAACAGATAGCGCCAATAATAATAAGCCCGATAATTAACTCATAAAAAACAATTTTTCGTTTATAGATAATCGGTTCAACAATAGCCGTAAATAAGGTGCCGGTGCTGAATGCCGCCATGGTAACCGATACGTTTGATACTTTTATGGCACCGTAAAAACACAGCCAGTGCGCACAAATAATTAAACCGATGATGCTGAGCTGCACCAGTTTTTTGAAAGAAATTTTAATGCTCGCTTTAATGTAAATTAAATACAAACCCATTAATAGTACGGTTAGCCCAATGCGAAACCAAACCAAAGGAAGTGCTCCAATACTGATACCTTTTCCTAAAATTGGCGACCAACCCCAGATAAAGACAATGAAATGTAAAAGTAAATGATGTTTACTGACGTTTTTAAGCACGCGCAAATGTATTGATATAATTTTAACCGTATAAAGACATTGAAGAATTATTTAAATAATGGGATCGTTAAAGAGCTTCTGCAACTATTGATAATACTACTATTTTTAAAATAAATGTAAATTAATTTGGAAGTGTAAAATTAAATGTCGTAAATTTGCTGCAGATTAATTACCTCAATTGTGTGTAATTAATTTATTAAGAAGTGGCGAGAGAATAGGCTCACTGACCCACTGGCAACCAACTAAAAGTACGACTATTGTCGTATTGGAAAACAGGTGCCAACTCCTACTCCGATGTAAAACGGAGGTAAATAAATTAAAAACAAAAAAATGAAACACACAAAATCAAAAACAAACCAAACAAAAAGTAACCTCATTGGTGTAACTTTTAACGTTATTAATTTTAATACTTCGGTTTTTATGCCGGCTTGTATGTGTTGTTGTTGCAACATCTGCTAAGCTATTTTCCTTTTATCTTATCGGAAAATTAACCTTGGCTCACAGGGTTAAGCTCTATGTATCCTACCGGGATCATTTATCAAATTATTTAATTAAAAACATTAAAAAGAAGTATCATGAACACACCTAAATATACCTATACAAAACACATTGAAAACACTAATTTAATCGGGGAAGAACAACACCGCAAGTTTATAAGTTTGCAGGCCGCTTATGGCTTTGCGCAAAGAGGCGGTGTAAAGTTTCCTTTTCCCGGTGAGCTGCACAGCAAGCGTTTAGTGAGTCGGGTCAATATTTTATCATCTAAAGAAAACATTCAATTAATTTTTTCAGAATCTATTTTCAGTAATTAATACGAGTCCTTTAAGAATAGTGAAGTGTTTTTTAAAGGTTTCGCTTTACTATTCTTAAAAGACTAACACATAAACATGAGCTTTAAAAAATATATTCATAAAAAAAGAGTTGCTTTAGAAAACGGTTCTTCTCTGCCACAGCTCGAAATAGCTTATCATACTTACGGGGAGCTGAACAAAGATAGGAGTAACGTGATTTGGGTGGTGCATGCGCTTACGGCAAACAGCGATGTGTTTGACTGGTGGCCCGGTTTATTTGGCACGAACGATTTGTTTAACCCTAAAGATTATTTTATAGTATGTGCTAATAATTTAGCATCATGTTATGGCACTACAGGCCCGTTAAGTAACAACCCGGATACGAACGAAGCGTGGTACAGTTATTTTCCTCAAATTACGATCAGGGATATGGCTAACACATTACACATATTGAAGCAGCATTTAAGGATTGAAAAAATACATACCCTCATTGGAGGTTCACAAGGCGGACAAATAGCGCAGGAATGGGTATTACAGGAACCGGAGCTTACAGAAAATTTAATTTTGATCGCAACCAATGCTCAACATTCACCCTGGGGGATTGCCTTTAACGAATCGCAACGTTTGGCTATTAAGGCAGACCGCACTTACTTTTCAAACACCGAACATGGCGCCGAAAAAGGTTTGCAGGCTGCCAGAAGCATCGCACTATTAAGTTACCGTAATTACAATACGTATAACAGCACACAAAAAAATACGGGAACAAATAATATTAATAATCACGCGGCAGCATCCTACCAGCGGTACCAGGGAGAAAAACTGGTAAAACGATTCAATGCGTATTCGTACGTAAGGCTTTCTGAAGCCATGGATTCGCACCATGTGGCAAGAGAAAGAGCATATAGCGTAGAAACACTGTTAAATACAATTAATGTGCCCACGTTGATTATTGGTGTAACATCCGATCTTTTATTCCCGGTAAACGAACAAAAGTTATTGGCCAAATACATTAAGGGATCTATATATAAAGAAATAGATTCCCTTTACGGACACGACGGATTTTTAATAGAAACCGATCAACTATCAGAATACATAAACCGGTTTTATAAAAGAAATCAAACCGTATCTCAATTAGTAACCTTAAATAAATAAAACAATGAGCGAAAAATTAAAAATAGGATTATTCGGCTTTGGCTGTGTAGGACAGGGGCTTTACCACGTGCTGAATAACAGTACGGGCTTTAAAGCAGATATTAAAAAAATAGTTGTTAAAAATAAATTTAAAGAGCGCGCTTTGGCAGCTGAATTAATAAGCTATGATAAATGGGAGGTATTAAACGACCCTGAAATTGATGTTGTAGTTGAATTAATTGATAATGCAGACGATGCATTTTATATTGTGAGTGAAGCATTAAAAAGAGGTAAGCATGTGGTAACGGCTAATAAAAAGCTGTTGGCGGAGCACCTTGAAGAGCTGTATCGGTTACAGAAAGAAAATAATGTGTCTTTATTATACGAAGCAGCTGCTTGCGGCAGTATTCCTATTATTAGAACGTTAGAAGAATACTTTGATAATGAAGAGTTGGAAAAAGTATCGGGGATCTTTAACGGAACAACCAATTATATTTTAACGAAAACCATTAACGAAAAACTATCTTATGCCGAGGCTTTGAAGCAAGCTCAGGATAAGGGCTTTGCAGAAACGGATCCGACTAATGATGTAGAGGGTTTTGATGCTAAATTTAAGGCCATTATTATAGCCCTGCATGCTTTTGGATTGATCATTAAACCGGAAGATGTATTGAATATCGGGATTACGACTCTGCATGATAATGATGTTAAGTACGCTTCCGAAAAAGGATATAAAATTAAATTAACTCCAATTATACAACGCTTACCCGGTAATAAAGTAAGTGTATTTGTTGCTCCCCGTTTTATTAAAGAGCATAACAGTTTGTTTAATGTTGATAATGAATTTAATGGAGTTATTGTAGAAGGTAAATTTTCGGGTGAACAGTTTTTACAGGGCCGGGGAGCCGGAAGCTTACCAACCGGGGCTGCCGCGCTTTCCGATATATCAGCATTATCGCACGGGTATAAATATGAATTTAAAAAGTATGCTCAGAAAAAAGCACCCGGCTTTACAAACGATGTATTAGTGCAGGTGTATTTAAGATTTAATGTTTCTCGCGACTTGGAGCAAATTAAATTTGATGAGATCACGGAACGCTATACCGGCAGTGATTACCACTACATAGTAGGTAAAGTAAATCTTAAAAATCTGATCGAAAACCGATCGTATATTTTAAAGAATAATATTTTTATTTCATTAGTGGAAGAGAAAGTGGAGCTTGATGCTTCAAAAAAAATAAAAGAAACACATACAGAAAAAGAATTACTCAATTATTAATTATATAAAAAAATAGAAAACATGTCAATAAGATTAGGAGACACAGCGCCGGACTTTACGGCACCTACAAGCGAAGGTGAAATTAACTTTTATCAATTCCTTGGCAATTCCTGGGGAGTATTGTTCAGCCACCCCGCAGATTTTACACCGGTTTGTACAACAGAATTAGGCAGCGCTGCAAAGCTTAAACCTGAATTTGAAAAGCGAAACGTAAAGATCCTTGCTTTAAGCGTGGATGCGGTGGAATCGCATAAAGAATGGATCAAAGACATTAATGAAACACAGCACACGGAAGTTAATTTTCCGATCATTGCTGATCCGGTATTTGAGATCTCTAAATTATACGGTTTCGTTCACCCCAACGCTTCCGATAAATTTACCGTACGTTCCGTAGTGGTTATTTCACCCGATAAAAAAGTAAAACTATTAATCACCTATCCGGCCTCTACAGGAAGAAATTTTAACGAAATACTGAGAGTTATTGACTCCCTGCAATTAACGGCCGAATATAGTGTAGCAACTCCCGCTAACTGGAAACAAGGCGAAGATGTAGTGGTTATTCCTGCCATTAAAACGGAAGATATCCCGGCAAAATTCCCGAAAGGATTCACAGAAATTAAATCCTATTTAAGAACAACGCCTCAGCCTAATATTTAATACAAATACCAATGAAATTAAGTGTTTATAACTGTTTTTTGAAGTGTTGTTGCATGCTGCGGTGTTGTTAACGGACGGATATTGAATTGCAATATGCCCCTCCGTATTAACGGAGGGGATTTTTTATAAGTATAAACGAACAATTAAAATTTAAAAATGGAAAAAATAAGATTAGGTGAAAACGGACCGGAAGTATCACCGGTAATTTATAGTTTTTGGAGAGCATTAGAAGATCCTGACGGGGTATCTTACAGAACCGTTCAGGCGAAATTAAACTTTTGTCTTGAACAAGGTATTACCACCTTTGACCATGCTGATATCTATGGAAATTATAAAGTAGAAGAGTTATTTGGTAAAGCCATTAAGGAAAGTAACATCAAAAGAGAAGACATTGTGATCTCTACAAAATTCGGGATTAATAATGTGGATGCCTCACGGCCGTCTTACAAGACAAGGCATTATGACAGCAGTCCCGAGTATCTTTTTACAAGCCTTGAAAAATCATTAAAGAATTTGGGGACTGATTATATCGACATCCTGTTGTTACACCATCCCGATCCTTTAATGGATGCGGATGAAACAGCTTCGGCGCTGACCAAACTCGTAAAAAAAGGATTGGTAAGGCATGTAGGGGTTGCAAACTTCACGGTTCATCAACATCAGTTATTACAGTCGCGGCTGAGCATACCTATTATTACCAATCACCTCGAGCTTAATTTATTGAACACAAAACCAATTACCGACCGTACCATTGATTTTATTAAACAGCAATACAGCCGCCCTTTGGCTTGGGCGCCTTTGGCCGGAGGCCGTCTCCAGGATATTAATGATGAGTCTACAATTAATATACGATCTGTATTACAGAGAATAGCCGCTAACTATGGTATTAATGAAGAGCAATTGGCCATTGCTTGGCTTTTAAAATTAGGCGCTTTACCTATTGTGGGTACTAACAGTATTACCCGTATAAAAAATGCGACGTCTGCCATAGATATTGAACTTGATAAGCAGGATTGGTATGAGATTTATTTTGCAGCGGTTAATTCTTCTTTTCAAAAAATATAAAGTGCTATGCAAAGTTTCAGAACAGAATTAGAATTAGTGAACCACTCCGGGAAAGCCCTTGTAGAGAAAGATATTATTGATCTCGATAAAAAGATCAGGGAGTTTAGAGAAGGAAAGATCCATGATGAAAAATTCAGGAGCCTTCGTTTGGCTCGCGGCGTTTATGGACAAAGGCAACAAGGCGTGCAGATGATAAGGATCAAATTACCGTTCGGGAAAATTTCCGTAAATCAACTCCTTCGGATTGCCGGTATAAGCGACGAATATTCTAACGGTAATTTACATTTAACCACCAGGCAGGATATTCAGATCCATCATGTAAGCCTAGACAAAACACCTGAACTGTGGGCAAAGTTAGAGCAGGATGATATTACATTAAGGGAAGCCTGCGGTAATACGGTTAGAAATATTACCGCATCTGCCGAAGCGGGCATTGATAAAGACGAGTTGTTTGACGTATCGCCTTATGCGTATGCTTTATTCAGTTATCTTTTAAGAAAACCTTTCGGGCAAGAGCTGGGCCGTAAAATTAAAATTGCTTTTTCAAACAGCGATAAAGATACGGCCTTTACTTACATT
>JBBRHI010000031.1:0-11976 GCA_038222995.1 Bacteroidia bacterium
TAATTAATTCGGTAAACGAGTTTTCTCCGTCTATTTGTATAAACTGTTCATCTCCTTCGGGATCTTTATCGTAACCGAACAAATGCGGAACCTGCTTAATGATCAGTATAATTCCTATACCCGCAAGCATGCCTTTTATAACGGTATTCGGTATATAATTTCCGATAGAGCCTGCTTTTGAAATTCCGAGTATTAATTGAAATATACCGGCAAATACAACAGCTGCTAAAAAGGCCTGGAAGCTTCCCAGCTGACTTACAGAGCTAAGCACAATAGCGGTTAACCCTGCGGCAGGCCCCGAAACGCTATACCGTGAACCGCTGAAAACCGTTACGGCAATTCCGCCTACAACACCTGAAATAATTCCTGAAAGTAACGGCGCTTTACACGCCATGGCTATTCCTAAGCACAATGGTAAGGCCACTAAAAATACCACTACACCTGCCTTTATATCGGCAAATACATTTTTTTGAAACATAAATTGAGTTTAATTTAATTGTAAATAATAAGCCGGCTTTAAATAAAAGCCCCGGGTACTACAATTAAATTTTTGGCGGAGGAATAAGTATTTCTGATGAATGAAATGTGCAAGCCGGTTCTGTATTTTGCCACACAATAGTTCCGGCAAGCTGCAGTTTTTGAATAAGGAAATGATCTTCAGAAAACAGAAGGACCTCGTCGGAAGCGTCTTTTTCAGAATGGCTTTCTTCTTCTTCAGCAAAGGGGCTGTTCAAAGATGAGGATGCTTTAGAGGTTTTTCCGCCTTTAATTAAACTTACAATGGCAGATTGCATCACTAAACTAACCATACAGGTTATAAAGAACAGAATGAAATTATGTTTTGTTTTGTGTGACACAGCTTAAATTTTCCCGGAACGAATTTACAAGAATAAAATCTGTTTATGTCATTATTCAACATAACAACCTTAAATTAAGTCTATTTTGATTAAATTTAAAGATTATTTAACAACCGGCATGTATGCTTAAGAGCATTCCTTTTTTATGGTTATCATTGTTAACATTGTGTGTAAATGCACAAAGTAAAAAAGATATTAACAAGAATCACATAGCCTCTGTAACTGTTACTGAAACTAAGGGAGGTATGATCGCTGACGATGAAAAAACAACCTATGATGCCAAAGGAAAAGTGATTGAAAAAGTAGAATACACGAAAGAGGGGGTTTTAAAAAGAACCGTAAAAAGCAAGCGTAATACTTTAGGGAATGTTATTGAAGAACAAGAATTTGATGAAAACAGTAATTTAAAAGAAATAACTGTTGTAAAGTATAACGCGTTTAATGATAAGTCGGAAGAATTGATCTATGACGCAAACAGAAAGCTACTCAAAACGCACGTTTACTTTTATAACAAAAAAGGGTTAAAAACAGAGCGCAAAACGCTTGATGCGGAAGGAAATTTACTCAGCGATAAAAAATACGCGTATACTTATAACTAATTTATGATGATCGCATTACAGGTATCAAATGCAATAACCCCGGCAATAACGGGCTACCAAGAATTAATAAGTATGTCGGGAAAAATATTTTTCAGATTGCTTATCGATCTTGCTTCTGTATTTATTTTAGTGCGGGTTATTTATTATCCTATTTATAAACACCGTGAACTGTTTTTTACTTATTTTATTTTTAACCTCATTATTTTCCTGGTTGCTTTTTTATTAAATAAGGTAGATCTTTCTATGGGGGCTGCTTTTGGACTGTTTGCCGTGTTTGGCATGTTAAGGTACAAAACAGAGGAGATAGCAATTAAGGATATGACCTATTTGTTTTTAGTAATTGCTATCGGGCTACTCTCCGGCGTTACGGAAATAAAAAATGCGGCTGACGGCCTGGATTATTTGTTTTTAATAGGGATCAACAGTGTTATTTTAATAATTACCTATTTATTGGAAAGCAATAGTTTAATGAAGAAAGAATCTGTAAGGATAATTTTATACGAAAACATGGAGTTAATTAAGGCGGATAAAAAAGAGGAACTCCTGGCCGATCTTAGAAACAGGACAGGGTTTAATATACATCGCTATTCCGTAAATAAAATCGACTTTTTAAAGAATACCGCTCAAATCAGGATCTATTATTACGAGAACTAAATTTCAAAAAAATCCATTTATTTTTTGCAAATTTCAAAAAACCGTTTATATTTGCACTCCCAATTCGGGAGATTAGCTCAGCTGGTTCAGAGCATCTGCCTTACAAGCAGAGGGTCACAGGTTCGAACCCTGTATCTCCCACCAACGTGGGATAGTCCATTCCGAGAATGGCTATCCCACTTTTATTTTGGGCTACATCCTGCTGTTGGCGGGCGACCCAAAGAAATGTCGGATTGAATCCTTCGGTTCGAACTGTATCATTTTTCTTATTATAGCGCAACCCCTCAGGAAAGAGAAAGTATTGCAACCTTTGACGTTTCATGTAATCGCCGGAATGCCACATTTTACTGAGGTTTACGGCATAATCTAATGCTAAATCCACCGCCTCTTCCTGGTTCGAACCGCTACCTTCTAAAGCTTGTATTTTTTTCAATAAGTCTATTCTTTCCAGCTTATATTTCTCGACGTATTTTACGAATAAATCCTGCGCCATTTCCTCATTCATATACCGTTCTTCCGTCCGTTCTATTTTACGGCTTATATCTTCATAATCGGCCTTTAAACGGGTTTTGTGCGCTTCATTTTCAGTACTCTGATCCTTAATGGTTAAAAGCATTTGTTCTTTCAGGTAAGGCACATATTCGGGCTTAAGGGTAAAGTCAGAAATAAGCGCATCAAAGTGTTCGTGCAAACCTTTCACCGCTTTATTATTACCACAGCCTTTTATCCTGCATTTGTAATACCAAATGTTTTTCTTTTTTACAACGTACCCTGTTAAACCATTTAAACAGTGGTCACACTTCACAAATAATTTTAAAGGCAGATGCTCCTGATCAGAATCAACTTTATAACCATGCGGGTTTTTACTTTGCACATCATTTACCTTCAAAAAAATATCCCGCGATATTAATTTTTCATGGTTGCCTTCTACTAATTTCCCCTGCAATAAACTGTGCGCCATTATGCCGCAATAAAATGGATTTTTAAATATGGAAGACATGCTTTGATTGGGAACTTTCAGTCCTAATGCTTTCAGGCGAACAATGCATTCTTCATTGCTGATTCCTTCATTGGCTTTCCACATAAAAGCTTTACGCAGTAATTTTCCTTCATTATTCACAACAAGCTTACGCCTCGGAGTACCCTTTATTGAATCATATCCTCTGGGAGCGGCATGACACCATTCTCCGCGATTGAGTGCTTCAAGTATTCCTGCAACGCATTTTTCCCTTCGTATCTGATTATCATAATGTGAGAAAATGATCTGGATATTTTGTTGAAAGTCGCCGCTGGAAGTAGTGGAATCTACCGGCTGCTTAACAGACATGATGTAAATGCCGGTTGCCTTAAGTTGTTCTTTAATATAAATGGCATTGGCTCCAGAGCGGGAAAAACGATCTACCATGTGAACAATGATGTAGGTAATTTTTTCTTTGCTCCGTTTGCAAAACTGAAGCATGCGGTTAAATTCTTTTCGCTCGTCTGTTTTTGCACTTTCGTAAGTGCCCCCAAAAAATCCCAGGACATTATAATTGCTTTTTCGGGTAAATTCTTCGCAATCCTTTCTCTGGGTATCCAAACTGTAACCTAGCTCCTGTTCACGGCTTGATACACGCGTGTAAATAACGCAATTGTTTGTACGGTTCAGCTTTATTTCTTTTCCTTTACCGAACTGATCAAAGATCATCATTTCATCTAATTCATAACGCCCGTTCTCTGTTTGCGTATCTGTGCTTTTGATGAGTGTTTTTCTCATAGTAATATTTCTTTTTTATAGTCTAATATAATCATATTATATTGATAATCAATACGATAATTGTAATTATGCTGCTTTTTGCCAATCTTTAGCGGGTAATGAAATAATCTTGGCAGTATCTTCGTTTTCTTGTAACGAAATGTGTTTTTGCTGCATCAGATACAGGTCATATACCATTTCTGAAAATTGCTGAATGTGATGAAGTATCTGTTGTAATTCTTCATCGCTTGTTTCAGTATCGCCGGAAATTTCACGCGCTCGTTTCAAAGAAAGTGTGGCAATAGGCGGATCGTTTAAATTTATAAGGTTCATTTTTTTCCGAGTAAAATTTCTAATCTTTCTTCATAGGTTTTAGCATTGTCTAACGCAAGTCTTGTTTTCCTTCTCCGAATAGTTTCCAGTAATTTTTCTGTTGTTTCGGGTTCTGTTCTTTCTTGCTGAAATGTATGGATGTGATGTACGGTAATTTGTAAAGGTTGTATTTGCAAAGCTTCAGAAATAGAAGAAACTGATTTTCGTTCTATGGGTCGTGTTGTATTTTTTGTTTTCATTTGATTTATTTTTAAGTTATGCTGCTTTATTTAAATTTTGTTCTCTTTGAATCTTGCGAAAGCGATCTTGCCAGGTTTCAGTCAATCGTTTTTCCGGTTTAGCTTTTTGCTCCAACTGAATTTTAGATGGCTCTTCCGTAAAATCCAGCTCACTGAATTTTAACTGAGCGGTGATCTCCAATAAGCGGAACCTAATACCGGCCACTTCTGCCTTGCGTTTTTGCGGCAGTCGAAATACAATTTTTGTAGCATTCAGATTCACAACAACAAGATGCTGTAGCTTTGTATTCAACTCAAAGATCAGTTTTGTGAAGGGATAGTTGTCGGGCAGGTTATTAAAGGCGCGGCTTAATACCAGCTTATAGAATGCGTCTGCAAGGCACAGCAAAGTATGGTAGTCAATGTGCGCATAGTTGCTCAGGCGGATCAAACTTTCGAGCAGGCAGCGCAGGCGGGGATTAATCCATTGCACCGCCTTGATCGCGTCATAAGGCCAGCTTCTGCCTGCTATACCAAAATCATAACTGCCGTGCTGTTCCAAATGCCTTTCCAAACGACGCAGGAAACCTGATTCTACATAAGTAAACACCTCCCCGGGCTTTACCGATTCTGTTGTTTGTGTAACGACTGTGTTAATGGTCGGCTCCGTCTTTTGCGTAATAGGGTTTGAAGAACTGTGGTGATTAATTTCTAGCTTTACGCTTTGCAGGGCTGTATCAAATTTTTGCTGAACCAATTGCATGTGTTTTGCCAATAAAGATTCGATACTGTCAATTGTAAGCTGAGAGCTTAAAGGGTATTTTACACGTGTTGTTTTTTCTTCAACGTTATCGTCATTGATTAGCTTTTCTTCATTCAGCGCCAAGTGATCAAGACTCACCCTAGTATCAGTTAAAGCTTGTTCAGCATCCGTATTGTTGTCCCCGATATTTTCTTCTTCATTTTCAAAAGCGGTTTCTTCATCTGTATCGACTGTAATTTTAGAAGTGTATTTTACGGTTTCTGAAAACGGATGTTCTTCCGTGTCTTCCTTTATGTTTACGGTCTTATCCGTAACGCATTCTTGCGAATCAACATATAAAGGCAATTCACGAACCACATGAGAAACGTATTTTACGGTTTCTGTTTCTTTACCGGAAAGCACAAGGCCATTGCGCTGAAAATAGGCCATTTGTTTGCAGGTATCGTTGCAGTATTTTTTATTGGCACGGGCGCCGGGCATAGGCGTTTGGCAGTGCAGGCAAAGTCTTTCCATCGTGTGTGTTTTAATCGTCTTCTTCGTCCTCATCCATAAACAAGGTACCATCTTCCAGGAGGCCTTTCATGTAATGGCTGTAATCGGTTAAGATGTTTTCTATGTTTTCTTTGGCTTGTGTGTGCTTCGGTACTTTATCCGTAAAGTTCACAGCCAGTAAAATACTGTTCTCTTTTTCGCGGATGCCTTCTATTTTATGCTTTATGGTATTGGCAAAAAGAATGCGTAAAATGTCCATCAGCACGTCCTGCGGTATTTTATAGCGTTTTGTGAGGGTTGTTTGTTCCATTGTTTTATAGTTTTTGTTTTACGCTTAATCGAGGTAAGCACTGTTGTAAGTTTTTTTTACGGATAATGGGAGGGTATTTTGCATAAAGGGATAACCGTTAAGCACGGGCAAAGTATGCTGCGTGTTTTCGGGTTCGTTAAGCGCTTTAAGCCTCTTGTATTTTTTACGCGTTTTTTCGTAGTCTTCTTCTAACAGCTTTTTTTCATCTGTTATTTTTTTAAGTTCTGATTTTGATTTGTCCAACTCATCTTTTAATCCTTTTACTTTATAGAGCCAGAACAAAATCAGGCCTGCACCTACAACGAGGGTCACGGGGCTTAAAAGAAGTTTTACTAATCCGTTCATGAGTTTATTATCACCCATTACTACATCGGCGGCTTTTTCCCACGGTTGTTTTTCTGCCGACGCAGGGCTTGCGGTGGCGTTTGTTTGTTCGGTGGTGTTTGTGTTCTCTTTCATGTGTGGTTTGCTTTATGGTTTACAGTACAAAGGTGCAGCCTGTATTTTACGCTTTGCTCCTACTAGGTGTGTGCTAGGGGCAGATTTTTTGTAAAGTCCTGAAAATGAATCGGGCATAACAAAAAAGGACAAGGTGTTTTCCCTGTCCTTTTATCAATTTACCGTAAAATACTATTTGCTTTTTTTCTTTTCTTCTACCTGACCTTCTGCATAACGGCGATAGGCTTCACGTATTTTATCAAAGATCTGTGGCTTGTAACTGTTGTTTACTTTATGAATACTGGCCGAATGGTTACTTTGCCAGTTTTTACCGAGGTTTACATTTAACAGATCAGCTAGTTCTTCTACCGATTTAGTAATTTCTCCTTCACCATTATTGATAAGCCCTGCCTGATGAAGCGCATACATTAATTGAACAAACTCATTCTTGTTATCTTTGCTCCCTGTCCACTTTACGGTCGCCGCTTTAAGTTTTATATCGGGCGTTAATTTATTTTCAGCAGGACTATCCGTTAATTCTTTTATCACCTCTTGTATTACATCGTACTGTATGTAAAGATTAATAAGTCCGCGATATTTTTCAGGAAATTGATTGAGCAACGCTTTCTCTGTTGCCGACAGCGGTGTTAGCTCTGCTTCTTCTCTGGGATCAAAAATGGGTATAGCATTTAAGGCTTCCTGAAATTCTTTTTCAATATGCCCGAGTATTTTTTGGATTTCTTTGCCACGCGCGTATTGTTCTGTAAAATAAAGATAGGCGTTTGTATTTTGGCTTACGCCACGGCTATAACAACGCAACTGCACGCCCAGCTCATTTTTTAGTGCATCTATAACAACTATCTTGTTGCGTGCCTCACTAATTTGCAAGCGGCAGTTGTTTTGCAGGTTGTGTTTATATTCTTGTTTTAATTGCTCAAACGATTCTGTAAGATCTGATTTTTGATCGCTCTCCAAATTAAATTCTGCATTAGCTTTTTCCTGATTGTTTTCTTTATTTACCATTGCATTTATTCTTTAATTAATTCTGTACGGCGTAATTCTTTATAGAGCTTTTTTAGTGCGGGCAAATCTGCCAACGGGTAATCAAAGCCCATATTGGAATATACCACCGTGCCGTCATCAACAACCACAATTTCAACTTTATCTTTGCTGAAAACAGTCAGGCGATCTTTTGATTTTGATTCTATTATCTTAAATCCATAGTCCAATAATGTCTCTTTGGTAAGTGTATCTGCCATACCGTAAAGTTAAACATTATGGCTTTATTGCTTTGCTACAAAATATAGAGTTTTTGTCTATTAGGCAATTCTTTTAGCAACATCGTGATCTAATTCATGCATTATTCGCTTTATTGCCAAATCCATCACTTCTTGTTTCAAACGATAATCATCACCGTACATTTCTCCATTATAGCCACCGAATAAGGCTGTTTCGGGGGCGCAAATGTAATGTTGACTATCGCCATCACGCCAAATGCGTATAAAGCTGGGCCGTTCGCAATCGTTGTTTAGCGCATCGGCATATGCTGCTTCAAAAGTTTTATGAAAAGTAATGTGCTCGTTCTCTATAAATGCAAAGGCGTTGAAACTTTCAGGAAATTCAATCGATTGTAAAAATTGTTTTAATGCTTTGTATTTCTTTTTGTAATTTCTAAGCATAAAATTGTAAAGCAGGTTGCGGGCGGTTCTGTCGTATGCAGAATCGAGTCCGTGATGTATAACTACTTTCATGGCCTAGTCTAATAAGCTTCCACACTCATGCTTTACCAGCAATGCTTTTATTTCTTCCATCGCTCCATCTCCTATGCCCCGAATTTGTTTGAGGCCCCGCTTACCAAGCTTTAAAACATCTGACATCGTTGCACAATCATTGGCATACAAACAATGATAAACGCGGGTTGAAAGTTCGTGTTTTTTTAACGGTGCCAATAAAAAATCTGAGTATTTTGGATTTGAATAAAGTTTGGTTTTAATCAGCTTATCTACAAACTCATGGAAGTGCCTTAACCGTGTAAAATGAAGCTGCATTAAATCCCGGCATAATTCGGGAGTTATGTCAAAGTTTATTCCTTCAATTTCAAATTGGAAAGGTTTGTACTCGGCTTTGTAGGCGGCCAGTTCAATAGGGCTTAGCAGTAATGCTTGAATACGCTCATCAGCCGTTTTGCTAATGATGTATTCGCGTGTTTTTTGTTTGGGTTTTACTTTTGTTTTCATTGGTGGTTGTCTTTAAAGATTTTCTCTTTCTATCGCAACCGGACAATAAAATTTTATTTCGTAAAACTTTCTATCTTTTCTTTACAAAGCTTCTCTGTTAAATGGCGAAGCACGGTAACGCGCTCTGCCAGATAATCTAAATCGGCCTTGGTAATTTTATAATTTATTTTGTAGCGCGCATCTACATAAGCTTTTCGTAGCAACATAAAACGCTGCCGTTCAATATTGCTTCCTTTAGGAAACACTTTGCCAAACTCCATGTTAAGGCTTTTGGCTCGCCTACCCAATACATCCAAATCATGCGTTTTGGGTTTGTAGCCTGCAAACACTAATTGGATGGTGCTGTAATATCGTTCTGTTGCTTGGTGTAACTCAAAGGCTGCTTTACTATATTTTTCTCTTTTGTAAAAATCTTCAAAACCTTGATAAAAATCATTTGCACTTTCAAACCAATGATCAAAATCACGTTGGGCAGCGGATTGTATTTCTTTCGGACTTAAATCTCTTTTGTCGGCTAACTGATAACGGCTTGTATTAAATAACACAACGCCTTCTTTTTTTACATCGTCAAAAAAGTAATTACCTTCCTGCAATTGTTGGTTTACAAAATCAATCCTTTCCAATTCTATGTGAATAGATGTTTCTAATTTTAAATCTTCCAGCTTATCTAAAATGGCGAATAAAAAAGTATCGGCATTTGCTTTATCGCTGTTGTTGGTTATGATCAATAAATCGTAGTCAGAATTGTAACTGTAAGTGTTGCCATTTTCAACATACTCATCGTTCTGCCAATCGCCACGTGCGTGAGAACCAAACAGAATAATCATCTCTATTTCCGAATATTTTGGAATTAGCATGTTGATGATCTTTTTCAGTTCAGCCTGTTTACTTTCCGGAAGGTGTGATAGATCGGTTTTCATTTGGTAGGCTAAATATAAAAAATAGTTGGGAATAAATAGGCTAATTATAAAAAACCCTTGAACCACCTATTCTTAAAGCATTTCAGCCCCATTTACATCAACGCTTTAGCGGTTGTAGGTATAATCCTTTATTTGCGTTCGTTGTGTAAAACCTATAATGTAAAAGCCCAATGAGTATAACTCATTGGGCTTTTATAAGACCTATAAAAAAAATTATTTTTTATGTGCTTTCAACATTGCTTCATGGTCTTCCCTCATTTTATCGTGGTCTTTTACCATCTGGTCGTGTTCAGTTCTCATTTTGTTATGCTCATCCATCATCATTTTATGTTCTTCTTCAATTTTATTTTCATCAGTTTTACCATTCTCGTGCTCTTGTTCTAATACAAGATGTCTTGCGGTTAAGTCTTTATGAAGTTTAACGATTGAATCGTGCTTAACTAATAATGACATATGCTGCTCTTCAACCATCTTATGTTTTGCCTGCATCGTTGTATCAGCTTCGTCTAATTCTTCTTTCATCCATTTATCGTGGTCAGAATTCATTTGATCGTGCACAGCCTCCATTGTTGAATCGTCAGCTTCAAGCATTTTATGTTCTGTTACTAATTGTTCGTGCATTGCATTGTGAGTACTGCATGATGTAACTGCAATGCTTAATAAAGCAAGGACACTGATTTTTGCGATTGTTTTTTTCATGATTATTTTAGTTTTTAATTAGTCTTTATGCATTCAGTTAGTAGAATTCCTTTATTATATAAACTTGCTTTCCTACCGTCCTCGCAGCAGGCTACTTTTCGTAATTATATTTCACTATGCTTTAAAAAGGGGGGTTGCCTGAAAAAATATTTAAAAGAACAACACCCCCTCACTCATCGCTCTAGATGAATTATTTTTTACCAAACTGGTAGGCAATGCCAAAATTTATAGATATAACTGAAATTGGCTGCTTATACTCTGTAATTAATCTTCCTGCTTTAACAACACGGTTGGTATTGGTTATTTTTATATTCGGGTTTGAATTAAAAAAATCAAAATTCAGCTTCACACATAAATTTTCGATAAGCGAGTATCTTACACCTGCGCCCGCTTGGAAAGCAAATGCAGCTGCCGTAGACGAGTTTTGTGAGAAGGTAACGTCCGTCTGATCTTCGAGGTAAGTTGTAAACTGCGGTGTTTTAATGGATGAAATACCGGCAACAACTCTTACATCGAACGTAAATTTTTTAACCGGAAATGAAAAATAAGGCCCAACTAAAAAGTTGTTAAGCGTGTACCTTCCTTTTACATCAACAGTCGTACTGTCTACAGCAAAATCTTCTTTATACCCATCCGCAAGTGTTTGCACGCCATTTGTAAAAAAGGATGTATTTGAATATATGCCACCAAATCCAATGTTTTTGTGAAAGAAGTAAGCTCCTTCAACACCAACATTGAAACCAGTTTTATTGGCGTAACCCGATTTATCATCGGCATAATCAAATTTAGCAAGGTTGCCCAATAGATTTGAATAACCACCGGTGATACCTATAAAACTTTTAGCTTTAGGTGCATCGGAAGTACTTTTTGTATTGTCTTGTGCAAGGGCAGCTATACTTAAAAAGCTACCTATTATAATGTATAAGAAATTATTTTTCATAAGTTTAAGTTTTAAGGTGTAATATTTAAGGTAAAGAACACATCTGAATCGGTAGAGCCCGGAGCATAAGTTCCGTTTTTACTATTAGGCTGATGTCTTAAAACCGCTTCCAATCTACCGGCACTAACTGTTGCATCGGTAACGAAATCTTGCGACAACCCTAAAAATATTGGCGGATTGTTTGTATCGTGATCGGTTGCAGTTGTAGTTAAATGTGTAGACATAACTCCTGTTTTGAAAAACCAATAGGTATGATAATTAGCTTTATCTCTAATGTTTACCTCCACAGCCGGGTTCTTGGTTTCATCATAAAAGGAAACAGTAGCATGATAGGTTGAGCCCTTTTTTAAATTTATAACTGCTTTGCTTGTGTCAGGTGGATTAGATCCGCCTGAAACATCCTTCCAAACAGCCCAAAGCGTATCGCTTGCTATTGCTGCATTTTGAAAACGTATTTTAACCGTT
The DNA here is from genome assembly GCA_038222995.1 of Bacteroidia bacterium. GTDB lineage: Bacteria > Bacteroidota > Bacteroidia > B-17B0 > Aurantibacillaceae > UBA4416. Next base: position 11,661 of record JBBRHI010000031.1, read on the forward strand.
GTTAAAAACTCATTACCAATAACCGGCGGTGAGACTACCTGTTCTTTTTTCTTACATCCTATAAGTATCAGGGTGCTTAGCAGCATCCCGATGGATATTTTATTTAATATTTTTTTCATCTTTACTTTTTTTAATATGTTTTATAATTACTTTTTAATCAATTCTAACACTAAATGCAAAAGGAGGCGCTCTTGCTTTGGATAAAGTTGGAGTATTACTATATGTTTTGCTTATGTAAGAAAACGAAATGTAAATGGCGGTAAAGTAGAACTCAGCATAAAAAAAACTACTTAAAATTATTTTTTTATTTATGATT
>JBBRHI010000032.1:0-11947 GCA_038222995.1 Bacteroidia bacterium
CTACAGGAGCATTTCATGAAAAGAAAGATAAAAATAAGAAAGTAAACATAGGCGGGAAACGCCGCCAGGCAAGCTTAAAACGAATTGCCGATAAACGCAATAGAGAGAAAAGCTCTAATAAGTAAAGATACATTCTCGTGCAGCAAAACCTTCAGGCTCTTTACAAAGCGTTGAGAAACTTTGAAGATTTAACGTCAGACGCTAATGAAGAATGTTTACTAATGCGCTTCTAACCAGTTATTACCGACACCCATTCCAACTTCAACAGGAACTTTTAAGGGTAAGGCCTGCTGCATGTGTTTTTCAATAATTGGTTTAAGCATTTCCAATTCCGGTTTGTATACATCAAACACCAATTCATCATGCACCTGTAACACCATTCTCGATTTTATATTCAATGATTTTAATTCGTTGTGAATATTAACCATGGCTACTTTTATCATATCGGCTGCGGAGCCTTGTATTGGCGCATTAATAGCATTTCGCTCAGCATAGGACCTAACAGTTTGGTTAGCGGAATTAATATCCTTTAACCACCGTTTGCGTCCCATCAATGTTTGCACATACCCGTGTTCTTTGGCAAACTCAATTTCAGAATTCATATAGTCTTTAATAGAACCGTATTGCGCAAAGTAATTATCAATTAATTGTTTTGCTTCCGCGCGAGGTATATTTAAATTATCCGCTAAACCAAATGCGCCTTGTCCGTATATAATGCCGAAGTTTACACTCTTTGCTTTATAACGCATTTCCTTTGTCACCTCCGATTCTTCAATCCCATAAACCTTAGCGGCAGTAGCTGTATGAATATCTTTGCCCGAAATAAATGCCTCACACATATTAGGGTCACCGCTTATAGAAGCGACTATTCGTAATTCAATTTGAGAATAATCGGCACTTAATAATACATAATCTTCACTACGCGGAATAAAAGCCTTACGAATTTGCCGTCCCCTTTCTGTACGGATCGGAATATTTTGAAGGTTTGGATTATCACTGCTCAAACGACCCGTTACTGCTACAACCTGGTTGAACGTGGTGTGCAGGCGATGTGTTTTTTCATTTACCAATAAAGGCAAGCTATCCACATAAGTAGATTTTAATTTTACCAGTTCCCGGTAATCTAAAATTTTGGCAATGATGGGATGCTTACCTTCCAGCTTCGATAAAATATCTTCGCCTGTAGCGTATTGTCCCGTCTTTGTTTTCTTAGGCTTCTCAACAACTTTAAGGTAATCAAATAAAATTTCACCGACTTGTTTGGGTGAAGAAATATTAAATTTTGTCCCGGCCAATTCCTGGATCTCTGCATCTACTTTTGTAATATCATCCTGTAATTGCGCGGAAAATTCTTTTAATACATTTACATCCAAATTAATTCCTTCTCTTTCCATGCCTGCTAAAGCGTGAATTAACGGCAGTTCCACTTCATGAAATAATTTTTCTGTTTCCGATTCTTTTAACTTAGGTTCAAAAGCATGCTTCAATTTTAAAGTAATATCAGCGTCTTCCGCTGCATAATCTTTAATAATATCTAGGGGAACAGAGCGCATGGTTAATTGATCTTTTCCTTTTTTACCAATAAGGGTTTCAATACTTATCGGTGAATAATCTAAGTACGTTTCCGCCAGCACATTCATATTATGTCGCATCTCCGGCATAAATAAAAAATGCGCCACCATCGTATCCCACAATTTATTTTTTATTTCAACACCGTAATTTTTTAATACCTGCAGATCGTATTTTATATTTTGTCCTATCAATGTTTTAGATTCATCCGCTAATAACGGCTTGAATGTATCTACTAATTTTTGTGCTTCTTGTTGATCTTCCGGAAACGGCACGTAGTAAGCTTCTAACGGTTTTACCGCAAACGACATTCCTACAAGCTCTGCTTTAATCGTATCTAAATCGGTTGTTTCCGTATCAAAACAATATTCAGTATGTGCCTTTAAAACATCCAATAAATTACTAATAGACTCCGGCGTATCACATAAAATATAATTCGGGTTAAGGTCTTTTACGGTTTTAAATACTTTAGCGGCTTCCTGTTCTTCAACCGCGATATTTTCTTCGCTGAACAAATCGCCTGTGTTAAACAGGTCAGGCTTCGGTGTTTTTGCTTCTTTCGGTTTATTGGAATTAGCAAACAGCTCTTTACCGCCGCCTATATCTTCGCCCAGTACCTTTTGTGCAATTCCTCTAAACTCAAGTTCTGTGAACAATTCACGCAACGCCTCTTTATTAATTTCTTTAATGGAAAGTTCTGCTTCGTTAAATTCAATAGGCACATCTAAAATAATAGTGGCCAGCCATTTCGATTGTATCGCTTTCTCTTTATTGTTCTCTACTTTTTCTTTAAGCTTTCCTTTCAGTTTATCCGTATTTTCCAATAAATTTTCAATGGTTCCAAAATCTTTTACTAATTGTATGGCGGTCTTCTCCCCTACTCCCGGTATGCCCGGAATGTTATCCACCTTATCACCCATCAATCCTAAAATATCAATCAGCTGGGCAACGTTTTTTATTTCCCATTTCTTACAGATCTCTTCAACACCTAATATTTCTGCTCCGTTTCCTAAACGGGCAGGCTTATAAATAAATGTATTTTCATCTACCAATTGTCCGTAATCTTTATCCGGAGTCATCATGTAGGTTGTAAAGCCTTGCTGTTCGGCCACTTTAGCCAGTGTACCGATAGCATCATCTGCTTCATAGCCTTCCAAACCAATAATCGGGATATTAAATCCTTTAATCAAATTTGTTATGATAGGAATGCAAACCCGCAGATCTTCGGGCATTTCTTCCCTGTTGGCTTTATACTCAGAAAAGTCTGTATGTCTTACCGTTGGCCCTTCCATATCAAACACGACTGCAATGTGTGAAGGTTTTTCTTTGATAAGAATTTCAAGTAAGGTATTTGTAAAACCAAAAACGGCCGACGTATTTAACCCTTTTGAAGTAACGCGCGGATTGCTGCTGAAAGCAAAATATGCCCTGTAGATCAAGGCATACGCATCAAGCAAAAATAATTTTTTCGGGGTATCTTTTGTGATCATTAAATTGAGGATTTAAAAATGTAATTAGAAAAACACAGCTGCCGAAATTTATTCGTTATAAATAATTTCAAGTAACGTTTGGCCCACTGCCTTTAACGTATTTTTATCGATCGTATTTATATCGTCGGTTGTAGTATGATGGTGTTTAAAAAACTCACCTCTGCCCGATGCTACATTCATTTCATAATGAATAATATCAAGGCACGGCACTTGTGCCAATTCGTTCACGTACTTGTGGTCATCTGTCATACCGCCCATTTTTTGATCCACAAAATAATTGCCGTATCCTAAATGTTGTGCATCACCCCACAGTTTATTTACTGCTTCCGATGCATAGGTCATGGAAATTTCTTCTTTATAAAAAGTAGCATTTTTAGCGCCGACCATATCCAACAAAATCCCGAATTTAGCTCCGTAATAAGGCGTATGTAAATTTTTACTCCAGTACTGCGAGCCAAGACACCATGTTTCAGGGTTTCCGCCGTCATCACCGTAATCTTCCAGGTCAAATAAAATAATGTCAATACCTACGTTTGGTTTATTAAGGGAAGCCAACCGTGCTATTTCCATTAACACACCTACTCCGCTGGCTCCGTCGTTTACGCCCGGGCAAGGCTTAGTTCTGTTTTCAGGTTTAGGGTCTTTATCCGCAAAAGGGCGGCTGTCCCAATGGGAACATAATAAAATACGATCCGTTGCTTTTGGATTATAAGAAGCAATGATGTTTTTTAAAATCCATGGCTTATTATCGTAAGTGGTTACATTTCCTTTTTGTATAATAACCTCCGCACCAAATTTTTTAAATTGTTTTTCATAATAAGCCACCGCATTATCATGTGCTTTACTGCCGGGAACTCTCGGGCCCATATCGGCTTGCGCTTTAATATAAACAAACGCGCTGTCTGCATTAAAATCAGGCGGTACCACATGTTGCTTTGGCGCTTTTGGAGTTTCCGTAACAACCTGTTCCTTAGGTTTATCTTCTTCACATGCAAACAGCAAAGCTGCTAAAGAAAATAATGTGATTTTTTTTAAGAGTGTCATTAAAATTAATTTTATATTAAAGTTTACAGACTGTTATAGATTCCAGCTTACGCCGTCTTTCCCGTCTTTTACCTGAACGTTGGCTTGCGTTAATTTAGTTCTGATCTCATCAGCCGTTGCAAAATCTTTATTTGCTTTAGCTTTTGCACGAAGATCTAATACTAATTCCATCACCCCGTTTAATGCCATGGTAGATTTACCGGTTTCTTCTTCTTTTTTAAGTCCCATCACATCAAATACAAAATGCTGATACATCGCTTTTAAAAGGTCAATATCTGCTTGAGTCAATGATACCTTCTTATCATTTGCCGAATTAATAATCCGTATTGCCTCAAATAAATGAGCAATCAATACAGGCGTATTAAAATCATCGTTCATGGCATCGTAGCAAGCCCTCTCCAATGCCCGGATGTTTTCTGTTGATGTTTGATCGGCTTTCAATAGGTGCAATGTTCTATAGCTGTCCATTAAACGCGTATACGCCTTTTCGGCAGCCGCTAAAGCATCATTGCTAAAGTCAAGCGTACTCCTGTAATGGGTTTGCATCATAAAAAACCTTACTGCCATTGGCGTGTAGCCTTTGTTTAATAAAGGGTGATTACCCGTAAATAACTCCATGGGCAAAAAACTATTCCCTAAAGATTTACTCATTTTTTGACCGTTAACCGTGAGCATATTTGTATGGATCCAGTAATTAGCCGGTTTTTTACCGCAATAGGCAACGTTTTGCGCAATTTCATTGGTATGATGTGTGGCCTGCAAATCCATACCGCCACCGTGTATATCAAAATGCTCCCCTAAATATTTTGTACTCATGGCCGAACATTCAATATGCCAACCCGGAAAGCCTACGCCCCACGGGCTCGACCATTTCATTAAATGTTCCGGCTTTGCTTTTATCCATAAGGCAAAATCCAAGCGGCCGCGTTTATCGTTTTGTCCGTCAAGCTCTCTTGTGTTTTCAAGCAGCTCATCTAATTTACGGCCTGTAAGCTCCGTATAGTTATTTGACTTTGCGTATTTCTCTACATCAAAATAAACCGTCCCGTTACTTTCGTAAGCTAACCCATTCTCTATAATTTTTTTTGCGATCTCCTGCTGTTCAATAATATGCCCTGTAGCCGTAGGTTCAATACTTGGCGGCAAGGCATTAAATAAGTTCATTACATCCCTGAAACCAACCGTGTACGTTTGCACAATTTCCATAGGCTCCAACTGCTGAAGCTTTGCTTTTTTAGATACTTTATCTTCACCTTCGTCCCCGTCACTTTCTAAATGACCGGCATCGGTAATATTGCGCACGTAGCGTACTTTGTAACCTATGTGTGTGAGGTAACGGTAAATAATATCGAACGACATAAAGGTGCGGCAATTACCTAAATGCACATCGGCATAAACGGTTGGCCCGCAAACATACATGCCAAGAAACGGTGCATTGATAGCTTTAAATTCTTCTTTTTTCCGACTGAGTGTATTGTATATAAAAAGCTTTTCCATAAGGTGAATAAGATTCTAAATTTAGCAATAAAAAAAGACGGCACACGGCCGTCCTCGTTTCTTTTAATAATTTTTAAACTTAATTTTCGATAGGTGCGTCTCCCACATAAACTCCGTTTTTATAAACTGAGATACGCTGTAAGATGCCATTTTCGTCATAAATATAATTTTTACCATCCATTAAGCGGTTATCTTTAAAGACACCGTCTTTAGTAATTTGTTTGTTTTTGTTGTATGTAATATTAGGGCCGTTTAAGATCATTGGGCCTTTTGCAGTAACTCCGTTCGGTTTTTCATCTGCTTTTAATACTACTTTTGGGCCTTCTATTTTCTCAACTGTTTTAACAATCGGTTTTTTAGGCTCGTATTCTTTGATGGATGCAACATCTACATTACCGTCGTTAAATGTTTTCTCAGCTTTTAAATCGCCGTTTTCATGATATTCCTTAATAACGCCGGCTTCTTTACCATTTACAAAGTTTCCTTCAATTGCTAACTGGCCGTTCTCGTAAAAGTATTTAACCGGGCCTTCACGTTTACCGCTTGCATTAAAGTTAAATTCGTGTTGAGGCTGGCCATTTTCATAATATAACTTGTATGGGCCTGTCCAACGGTTATTCTTCCAATTTCCTTCTTCGGCTATCTTACCGTTTTCATTATACATAATAGCATAACCGTCAGGGCGGCCATTTTGAAAGGTTAATTGATTTTTCATATTACCGTTACAGTAATATTCAAACCACTTTCCTATTTTACGGTTATCGGCATACTTTCCTTCTTCCGCTTTTTGATCGGGGGCAAAGCAAGAACCGGGCTTATGTTTCCCTCTTAAAATCCATTTCCCTTGCTTTTTGCCTAAAGCATCAATCAAGTTTATAGTATCTTTATTATTAGGTCCTCCAAATTCGTAAGACTGGGACTGACCCTGACTAATTTGATATACCAAAAAAATCAGTATAAAGTATATTTTTTTCATAGGCAATAACTTTTACTAAATTATGTAATATTGTTGTAATTTTTTAAACATTTTAGACAAACCCGGTAAAATGAACGATGATTCTGTTAAAAAATATTTAATTGAGTAATCTTTTGTTTTCTACGTCTATCATTCGAAACAGTTACAAAACAGTAACACTTTTTATGCCAAGTTTTTCAACATATTATCAACCAAGGTAGTTAAAGTGTAATTCTGCTTCCAGTTCCAGTCCTTTTGAGCATAGGAGTCATCAATACTTTGCGGCCAGCTGTCCGCTATTTGTTGTCTGAAGTCAGGATTATACGTGATCGTGAATTCAGGAATGTGTTTTTTAATTTCCGCGGCAATTTCTTTAGGGGTAAAACTAATTCCTGCCAGGTTATAGCTTCCTCTTATTTTTATAGTTTCTGAAGGAACATGCATAATTTCTATGGTTGCCCTAATAGCATCTTCCATATGCATCATAGGTAATGCCGTATTTTCCGATAAAAAGCATTCGTAGCTTTTATTTTTTAAGGCTTCATGGAAAATGTGAACGGCATAATCTGTAGTTCCTCCACCCGGTGCTGATTTCCAACCAATTAAGCCCGGGTAACGCAGGCTTCTTACATCAACACCAAATTTGTTGTGATACCATTCGCACCAACGTTCGCCGGCCTGCTTACTGATCCCGTAAACGGTGGAAGGCTCCATCACTGTATATTGCGGGGTATTTACCCTTGGCGTGGTTGGCCCGAAAACAGCTATAGAACTGGGCCAGTAAACTTTAGAAATGTGTTTTTCCTTAGCCAGATCCAATACATTAAATAAACCTTCCATGTTTAATTTCCAGGCAAACATAGGGTTTTGTTCACCGGTAGCAGATAGCAAGGCAGCTAAAAGATACACGTGAGAGATGCCGTGTTTTTTAATTACATTTAATAAGGCACCTTTATCTAAAACATCTAATTTCTCGAAAGGATTATTGCTTAAAGCCGGGATAGGCTTTACATCTGCCGCTACCACATTACTTGAGCCGTATAGTAAACTTAGTTCCTGTGCTAATTCAATGCCGATTTGCCCGGCGGAACCTATAATTAAAATTTTATCTTCTTTATTATACATGATAAAAGTCAGTTGTAATTTTTAGTTTTTCACTACCTTTGCAAACGTAAGAATAATTGTTGAATTTGAAAATGGTTAGGGCGGTAAGTTTGCTCCTAATTCATATACTCAAGCGCCCATCAATTATTAATAGTATAACCTGCAATTATATCTATTATGAAAATGCCTGAATTAAGAAACCGAATTAACAAAGACGAACTTAAGATTCGTTTGGCTCATGAAACTATTGAGCGAATTACTTTGTCTTTTTACAAATATGTAAAAATTGACGATCCTAAAGAGTTAAGAGATTTTTTATTTAAAAGCTGGACCGACCTGAATTGTTTCGGAAGGATATATGTAGCCCACGAAGGTATTAATGCCCAGATGTGTGTACCAAAAAGTAATTGGGACGAATTTGTGAAATTACTGTATAGCGATGATCGCTTTACACATGTGCCTCTTAAAATTGCCGTGGACGATGACGGAAAATCATTTTACAAACTTGCCGTAAAAGTAAAAGAAAAAGTAGTGGCAGACGGGATTGATGACCCGGATTTTGATGCATCGAATACGGGCACTTATTTAAACGCCGAAAGTTTTAATAAAGCCATTGAAGACCCGAATACGATTGTAGTAGATATGCGCAATCATTACGAAAGCGAAGTAGGGAGGTTTGATAACGCGTTTTGCCCAGATGCAGATACATTTAGAGAAGAATTGCCATTAGTGGTGGAGCATTTAAAAGGGCAGGAAGATAAAAAAGTAATTATGTATTGCACCGGCGGCATTCGTTGCGAAAAAGCGAGTGCTTATTTAAAACACCAAGGCTTTAAAGACGTGAACCATTTACAGGGCGGCATTATACAATATGCTAAGGAAGTAAAAGAGCAAAATTTGGAAAGTAAATTCAGAGGGGTAAACTTTGTATTTGACGAACGGATCGGTGAGCGCATTACGGATGACGTATTAAGTAAATGCCACCAATGCGGCAAGGCCTGTGATACGCATGTGAACTGCAAAAACGACGATTGTCATTTATTATTTATACAATGTGATGACTGTGCTGAAAAAATGCAGGGCTGTTGTACTCCGAAATGTCAAGATATTGCTACCTTGCCAATTGAAGAACAAAGGGCTTTAAGAAAAGGAAGAATAAAAAACGGGGAAGAATCTTTATCGGTTTATAAAAGTCGTTTAAGGCCAAACTTAGCCGAAATCATTAAAGACAATCTCAAAAAAGCGGATCAACTAAAATAAGATTTAATAACCTGTTTTATTATCTCAAGTTTTGTATATTCGTAATAGTAACTAATTAAACTCAAAATTCACTAACTGAATACAGATGCCACTTTATCATCATTTAGGAAAAATACCGCAAAAGCGCCATACCATCTTTAAATCTCCTCAGGGAAATTTTTATTATGAGCAATTATTCGGCACGGAAGGCTTTCATGGCTTTTCTTCCTTATTATACCATACTCACAGGCCCACACAGGTAAAAGAGATTATTAAGAGCTATGATGTATCTCCGAAAGTTGCGATTGATAAAAACATTAAGGCGTTGCTATTAAAAGGGTTTCAAATAAAACCTGTAGACGACTTTTTAGAAAGCAGGAAAACAGTTTTGTTTAACAGCGATTGCCATATTGGTTTAGCGGCTCCAAAGCAAAGCATGACTTCTTATTTTTATAAAAATGCTGATTGTGACGAAATGCTTTTTATACACAAAGGGAAAGGAACGTTAAGGACGTTTATGGGAAATATTCCTTTTGAGTACGGCGATTATTTAATCATTCCTCGCGGGATGATTTATCAAATGCAATTTGACACAACGGATAATCGGATTTTTTACGTAGAATCGCCGCATCCGATTTATACGCCAAAACGTTATAAAAACCAAAGTGGGCAGCACCTTGAGCACTCTCCGTTTTGTGAGCGTGACTTTAAATTACCTTCTTATTTAGAAACGTATGACGAAAAAGGTGATTTTTTAATTAAAGTAAAAAAGGAAGGGATGATGCATGAGATTGTTTATGCAACACATCCTTTTGATGTAGTAGGCTGGGACGGTTATAATTTTCCGTGGGCATTTTCAATTCATAATTTTGAACCGATCACAGGAAGAATTCACCAACCGCCACCCGTACACCAAACGTTTGAAACGGATGCTTTTGTAGTGTGTTCGTTTTGCCCGCGCTTGTATGATTACCATCCCTTATCAGTTCCTGCACCATACAACCACAGTAATATTGACAGCGATGAAGTATTGTATTACGTAGACGGTGATTTTATGAGCCGTAATAATATTGAACAGGGCCATATTACTTTACATCCTAAAGGTATTCCTCACGGTCCTGCCCCCGGAGCTATGGAACGCAGTATCGGGCATAAAGAAACCCAAGAACTTGCCGTTATGGTGGACACCTTCAGGCCGTTGAAAGTTACGGAGGAAGCGATGGGTATTGATGATGGAAAGTATTATAAAAGCTGGCTGGAATAAGTTGAGAATACTTGTTTGACAATTGAGAATTAAATTATATATTCACTTATCAATATGAATTACTGTATTGTAACCCGGAACTAAACATGCAATCTAAACTATTAAAAAATAAGTTAGAGCTTCGTGCCCTTTACATGGCCATGTGGTCGCCAAAATTCTAGGATTCCGGAATTATTGAATTAAAGACTCATTTAATTCATCATGTCAATCATTTATTAAAATTCAAAATTAAATACCATGTCAACTAAAGAAATAAAAAACGTAGAATACGGATTAGAAAAAATATTTGAAGGCGCACAAGACTTCTTACCCTTATTAGGGACCGACTATGTAGAGTTTTACGTAGGAAATGCAAAGCAAGCGGCACACTATTACAAAACAGCGTTCGGTTACCAATCGCATGCTTATGCAGGCTTAGAAACAGGTTTAACGGACCGCACCTCTTATGTATTAAAACAAGATAAAATCCGTTTGGTATTTACTACCGCTTTAATAAGCGATTCGCCTATTGGTGAGCATGTAAAAAAACATGGAGACGGTGTAAAAGTGATTGCGCTATGGGTGGAAGATGCCAGAAAATCGTACGAAGAAACTATAAAACGCGGCGCTAAATCATTTATGGAACCTGTTGTTGAAAAAGACGAACATGGTGAAGTAGTACGTTCAGCAATTTATACTTACGGCGAAACAGTGCACATGTTTATAGAACGCAAAAATTATAAAGGCACTTTTTTACCGGGTTTCAGAGAATGGGAAAGTGATTATAACCCTGCGCCTACAGGCCTTAAGTTTATTGACCACATGGTAGGTAATGTAGGTTGGAACCAAATGGATGCTACCGTTAAATGGTATGAAGAAGTCATGGGTTTTGTAAACTTTTTATCGTTTGATGATAAGCAAATTACAACGGAGTATTCTGCTTTAATGAGTAAGGTAATGAGCAACGGGAACGGCCGTATTAAATTTCCTATTAACGAGCCTGCGGAAGGAAAGAAAAAATCACAGATCGAAGAATACATTGACTTTTATGAAGGGCCCGGTGTGCAGCATTTAGCGTTGGCCACGGATGATATTATTAAAACGGTTACCGATTTAAAAGCACGCGGTGTTGAGTTTTTACCGCCGCCGCCGCAAGCATATTATGATGAGATCCCTAAAAGACTTGGAGTACATATGGATATTATGAAAGAAGATATTTCAAAATTACAGCAATTGTCTATTTTGGTTGATGCTGATGAGGACGGCTATTTATTACAGATCTTTACTAAACCGGTAGAAGACCGCCCGACTTTATTCTATGAGATCATTCAACGAATGGGTGCTAAAGGCTTTGGCGCCGGTAACTTTAAAGCGTTGTTTGAAAGTATAGAAAGAGAACAGGCAAAACGTGGAACCTTATAGTTTAAATACATTCTGAAAATAAAAACCCGAAGAAATTCTTCGGGTTTTTATTTTTTAAAAGGTTGTTATATATTTTAGTCATTAAATACTATCATTATTAAATTGTTTGGCAAGTTTGGCTCTGATTCTTTCTCCAGGAGTTTGAGCTTCATAAATAAATTTGCTTGTTTCTTCAATCCACATTAAAATCTCTTCTACACTTTTTTTCCGGTGAGTTGCTATTTGCTCATCTGTAACGGTATAATGGAACCCTATGTTGGAATTTTTAATTTTTGGCTTAATGTCCATCTTTTATTAGTTTAGAAAGTAATAAAATATCGTTTTGGTCCTGAATACGGTTGGCGTATTTTTTTAATTCAATTAAATGTTCAATACTTACCAAAT
>JBBRHI010000033.1:0-11939 GCA_038222995.1 Bacteroidia bacterium
GTCCAAAGGAGATAGAACGCTTCCAGGAACAAAAAATGAGAGAGCTGCTGAGCTACGCGAATCAACATTCCGCATTTTATAAAGAACGGTTTAAAACTCACGGTATTAATACCGACAGTATTAAAACACTTGCCGATCTTAAAACCATACCTGTTACTACTAAAGACGAATTGTACCATTACAATACTGATTTTATGTGTGTGAGCCCCGAAGCTGTGATTGATTATGTGACTACCAGCGGTACATTGGGCGACCCTGTAACCTTTATACTTACCGATAAAGATTTGGAACGCCTTGCTTATAATGAATGTATTTCATTAGCCTGTGCCGGCGGAACCAAGCATGATATTTACCAGTTAATGACCACTATTGACCGGCGCTTTATGGCCGGCATGGCCTACTTTTTAGGTTTAAAAAAACTGGGGGCCGGCGTGGTGCGCGTAGGAAACGGGATGCCCGAATTTCAATGGGACACCATTAATCGTTTAAAGCCAACCTGTGCTATTGCCGTTCCTTCTTTTTTAATAAAGCTGATAGAGTTTGCCGAACAGCACGGGATAGATTATAAAAACTGCAGCATCAAAAAAATAGTGTGTATCGGTGAGCCCATTCGTAACGATGATTTCACTTATAATACCTTAGGCAAGCGCATTACCGATAAATGGCCTGTACAATTATACAGCACTTATGCCTCTACCGAAATGGGAGCGGCTTTTACGGAATGTGAAGCCGGCAGAGGCGGACACCACCATCCCGAATTATTAATTGCGGAATTTTTAGATGATGCCAATGAGCCAGTAAAAAAAGGTGAACCCGGTGAACTAACGGTTACCACACTTGGTGTGGAAGGCATGCCTTTAATACGGTTTAAAACCGGTGATATTTGCAGGGCACATTATGAACCTTGCAGTTGCGGAAGAACTACTTTAAGGGTTAGCCCTATTTTAGGAAGAAAACAGCAGATGATAAAATTTAAAGGAACAAGCCTTTACCCTCCTGCTTTATACGATGTTTTAAATACCATTCCGTATATTAAAAATTACATTGTTGAAGTATTTACAAATGATATAGGTACTGATGAGATCGTTATTAATATCGGGGCGGTTGATCCCCCGGAAGATTTTGATAAGGATTTGAAAGATCATTTCAGGGCAAAGCTGAGAGTAGCTCCGGCCATTGTATTAAGTACTCCTGAACTGATTTCGAAAAGACAATTACCGGAAATGAGCCGCAAACCCATTACATTTATTGATCATAGAACATGAGATTAGCAACTTGTATATTATTATTGATATTAAGCACTATGTTTTGCAGGGCTCAGCAATTTGTGGTACTTGCCACCGCATTTGATGAACAGGCAACATCTACAAATAGCCTGCATGTTTACTTAAACGAAACAGGAACGCTTATCTACAAAGAAAACAGGAATATTGAAGCGGATGAACGCATTTTTCCTTTTCATAACGGGCTCGGAAGAATAAGAAGTGCCGATAAATTCGGGTATATGAACTGCAAGGGGGAAATAGTTATTCCCGTTGAATACGAAAAGGCCGAAGATTTTCATGAAGGCCTCGCAGCCGTTCGCATTAAAGGGAAATGGGGCTATATTAATACCAAGAATGAAATAGTCATAAAACCTATATACGATCTTGTGCGTAAATTCTCGAACGGACTGGCTGTATTTGGTAAAGGCGGCAATTACGGCTACCTTAATGCAAAAGGACGGGAAATTATTAAAGCACAATTCGACCGGGCATCTCATTTTATAAATAACAAAGCCTGGGTTTTACTTCACGGGCATTGGGGCTGTATCAACACGCGAGGCCTCTATATTATTAAACCCGACTATAATGATTCACAGGATTTTAGCGAGGGCTATTGCTGGGTTAAAAAAGACGGGCTTTGGGGGATGATAGATACCACCGATACTTACCGCATTTTACCGAGTGACAGGAACGGATTAATATATGCCCATAATGTTACGTTTAAAACCTTCGGTAATTTTAAGAACGGTTTACTGATTTCAAAAGCTAACGGAAAAGTAGGCTACTGTGATACAACTTTTAAAAAAAGAATTCCGTCAAAATTTGATGATGCCTCTGATTTTAAGAACGGGTATGCCAAAGTGAAGACTGAAGGTAAATGGGGAATAATTGATATAACAGCCCGCTATATTATGTTGCCCAAATACGCTGATATTAATTACCTGGACAATAATTTTTTTGCGGTTAAAGACGAGAACGGAAATTGGGGCATGATAGATATAAACGAGAAGAAAATTATACCTTGCTCCTACAAGGCCGTTATTGATATTGATAATACTAACGATTAAACTATGATGAAACAATATAAATCGGAGGCACCTGCCCGTGTGAGCGACTTCGCCAAAGAATTTAATTTCGAAGTGCTTCGCCCCTATTACGACAGTGAAACCGAAGAGGTGATGAAACGTATTGCGGTAGACGTTACTTACCATAAAGCCATGGCTTACCTTTGGCCGGGTATTACTCGCGAAGAGGCTGTGCAAAAAGCACTTCAAATAAAATCACCGTTCGAATTCCAGACAGGGTATATGCATCATGCCATCTGGACCATTGTAAATAATACGTCTAAAGGATTATCGTACAGCGGCATTGAAAAACTTGATAGAGACAAAGCCTATTTGTTTGTGGCCAACCATCGTGATATTTTACTGGACAGCGCCATCCTGCAAATTATATTAGACAAGGAAGGTTTCTCTACCTCTGAAATTACATTTGGATCAAACCTTATGGAGCAAGGTTTTATTACAGACTTCGGAAAAATGAACCGGATGTTTATGGTAAAGCGCGAAGGTAATGTAAAAGAACTGTATGATATTTCGAGGCAGCTCAGCGCTTATTTAAGGCATACTATTTTAGATAAGAATGTAAGCGTATGGATAGCGCAGCGCAACGGGCGCACAAAAGACGGTAACGATATGACGCAAACGGGTTTATTAAAAATGCTGAACATGAGCGGCAAAGATTTTAAAACAAGCTTTTCGGAATTAAATATTGTACCGCTTACCATAAGCTTTGAGTATGAGCCTTGTGATGCGTTAAAGGTTCAGGAACTCTACTTATCGTCTTTACACAGTAAGTATATTAAAGCCCCCGGTGAAGACCTTAACAGTATACTTACAGGCATACAACAACCCAAAGGCAAAATACACATGAGCTTTGGAACACCTATATTGCAGGAATTAGATGAAATAAATACAGCAGCAAACGAAAACGAAAAAATAAGATTGCTGGCCATAGCAATCGATAAACAAGTTCATCAAAATTATAAACTGTATGCAGTAAATCATATTGCTTACGACCTGCTGCATGATACCAATGTGTTTGAAGCGACCTATACTGCCGGAGAAAAAGAAAATTTTTTAGCGTATATACAAGCACATATTGAAAAGATGAAAGGAGAACCGGATATTTTAAAAAACCTGTTCTTAAAATTATATGCAAACCCGGTAATTAATAAGCTGGGTTAAAATAGCAGGAATCCTACTTTACAGAAAACATTAAAGCGGTTAACGCCTCTTACCCTTGCTGCAGATACAGTGGGTATATAACTGCTTGCCGTTAATTGATCCTGTGATAAATTATCATCGGGGGCGTCGAACACGGTTGCCGTTAAAGCCCAAAGGTTCAAGTTAACCCCATAATCTATCATAATACGGTTGGCTACGATCCGGCTTCTTCCCCAGCCTATCAATATATCAAACTTTTTAAAAGTTTGCGCGGTAGGGCCAAAATCGGAATACAATGAATAGGTTGCGGAACCGCTCGACGAATATGAATAGGGCGAGGAAAGCACAGACACGCTCATGTGATCGGGATCATAACTTGCCGTGAATGTATTAAGCGTTGCTCCTAAAATAAAATACCGGCCCCAGGGAGCAAGGTAACGGCTCTTAAAAAATTTAAAGTAAAGCATGTAATTCCTTCCTCTAATATTAGTAATGCCTGTAGGGTTTTTGTCGATCTGCGTAAAATTCGAATTATAACGTCCTAAGTCAACATCCCGCGTATTGGCATAAATATTTTTATAAAAACGCGCCGATAAACCGATGCTGATTCTTTTTTTAATTGCATATTCCACGAAGCCTTCATGTAATATGTTTACAGGCTTGGTGCCTGCTGAACCTATATAACCCGGGCTTGCATATAAACCGTAACCCGCTACAAAACGTTTACCCATATAACCCGGGGTTTGAGCGCATACCGTTATGCAGAAGCTGATTAAAATAATGGAAATACTGTATCTCATAACGGTTGTTTAAGGCGTTTTAGGTTAAATAAAGTTTGGTATACTTTTGCGTTCACAAGGTCTCTCGTATCTTTTCCTTTAAATATTTCCTGTTGTTTATAAATCATATAGCCGGTTATTAAATCATACACCGCCGCGTAATACCAAGTACCTTTACGCCCTCTTTTACTTTTATAATTTACCAAGCCGGTTCTTAGCACATATTGTGTATTATACTTTTTAATAATGTCGCTAATTTCATCTGTATTTAAAATAGAGGTGTGTGTATTTGACGGCATATCAAATTTTTCTGCAAACCAATCATTTAGTACCGAATAATCATTTATTTTATTGGCTTCACTAGGGCTTATGAGTTTAGGATCAAGTGTAACAATAGAAATATCTTGCTTCTGCGCACAATCGTTAATAGTTACAACCAGTTTCTCCTGTCCGGCGTCAGAATCGAGGTACCTTATCTCTTCTGCTTTCTTTTCGTTGATCTTTAAATAATCAGGCTCAAGCAATATGATCTTATCGATCTTTAGATCTTTATAATTTTTTTTCTTTTTTTTGCTGCTGACGTTTGTACCGGCATAGTGATTATTTTCATTATAGGTTCTGAAACCTCCTGACGTATTTTCTTCTTTACTGCCACCCGACGGAAATTTAGAAACAAATGTTTTATCATTCATAAACAAGTCAACGTAAATTTCTTTGTAGTAAGCCGTATCGTAATTTTTAAAATTATTTTCTTTCTGAATGTTGGCAATCATATCTGTTTTCGATGCGCCCTCATCAGGTTGTTTACGAGCTGTATCTTGCTGTACCTCTAAAGTTACCGGTTTTTCAGTAGTTCTTACAAAATCAACAATTTCCCAATTGGTACTGCCCATTAATTTAAACAAACTGTCGGAATAGGCATTGATCTTTTGATTATCCGGGAACTTTTTATGTTTACGGTATACATAATTCAACGATAAAATGGTCCATTCATTTGCCGGCATTTTATTAATGAGATGATAAATCTGCTGCGGATAGCTTTCTACGTCTTTATAAGAAAGTATCCCGTTTTCAAGGTATGAATCGTTGTTATAGTTAAGGTCTCCTTTATCGTAAAGCGTAATGGCGTACATGCATTTGCTCATTAACTCGGCAAGGTATTCGTTTTGAGGATACTTTTTTTCGAGAATATAAGCCGCGTAAAAAGCGTTCACATAATCCCTATTTATTAAATAAAGCCTGCAAAGCTCCATCCTGGAAAGGTCGCGAATGTATTCAAATTTATCTTTACCTATTATATAACTCTGCCTTCCTGTATTGCTGCGTTTTGCGATGAGTTCAGACATAACCTGCTTACGCTTGGCTGTGTTGGGATGCGTGCTTTTTGTATCATCTTCGGCCGAATTATTTTTAATGGACGATACTTCTTTTAAAAAATAACGATCGGGTATTTTATAATGCGGGTTATTAAAATAATCTTTTTTAAACTCTATTAATTCAAAAGGTAAATGCGCATATTGCAATACATCAAATGTTTTTTCGGTTTGTTTAAAATCGTAGTTTGTTTGCTCCAATAGTTTAAAGCCTTCCATATCTGCTTCACTCTCATGTTCCTTTGAGTATTCGCATTTTTCAATCAGCTTGTCTTCTTTTGTTTTGCCGGTATAATTTTGCCGGTCAATCTTTGTGCTTTTTACGTAACTGTCAATATTATGTTTTTTTACGTAATGCGAAATTTCGTGGGATAAAATGTAAGCCAGCTGAGCTTCCGTTTCTGCCTGGGCAATTAAACCTATGTCTATAAACAGGTATCCTTTATCGTAGCTGTAAGCATTAACCACCGGCGATTTAAGCGTATATATATGAAGCTGACTTTTTAGTGTAGGATTATTTTTAAGAATAACACCCGCAAGCTCGTTCAAATAAACGGTTACTTCATCGTTAATTAGCGTTTTACCGCTTTTTACAATTTTCTCAATTTCATAATTAGCAGCCGTGAGGTAATTACTTTTAATCCTTTCATCGGCATCTTTCTGTTTATTTAATTCAGAAAGATCATCTTTAATAACACTCCTTATATTTTGAGTAAAAATATCGGGCAAGGTTCCTGATGATTTTAAAGGGGCGTAGTTTTCTTTAAGATTTTGTTGAGAAAGGAAAGTTACTGAAAGAAATAACAGGGGAATAAGAAATTTAATCATACTATAATATATATGGATAAATATACTAAACAATTTAATTCGCCGCGTTGAATTTGATTAAAAAACACTGTGGTGAAACTATAAACTGCATCATAAATCGTTAATTTAATGTATTTTTGAGTGAATCTTAACCGGGTTTAAACAAATTATAAAACGATGTAATAACCAATAAAAGTAAAAAAATGAAACATCTCTTTCTCGCCTTTATTATTTTAATGTCTTTTAAAGCTCAGTCGCAAGGCGGCTTAAAAGATTACAAAACCGTTTTTTATAAAGAAATATCTTTTGAAAACGATGATTACAAGCTTTATCTGGTTAAGTGTTTTTCGAGGGCCGATATATTAAAAGTGAAAGTGCGCGTCTTTAATAAGACCAAAGACGTTATTTATATAAAACCCGAAGAGTTTACATTTTCCGTTAACGGAAAAACAATAAAAGGGTACGGGAGAATTTTGATGGTACAACCCGACGGAGAAGAATCGCATATAGTGGATGTAAAAGGTGACGGGGATATGAGGTGCGAAAAGTTTGAAGTTGTTTTAGGGGGCTTTTATAAAGTAAATTTGGCAGGCGATGTTTACACAACGGCAAATTCTGAAATACCTGCTAAACAAGGCAGCAAAATAGAAACAGGCCCGTTTACATGTGAGCTTTCTACTACGGTTACCAATAAAGAAAAAAGTTTTGCTAAATACGATTGTGTTTATAACGGCGATAAGATCGGAGTGATTGAGCCTAATAAAAGCACGGCCATCATGTCATCCGGAAAGGAGAACTACAACAGTTTCCCTAAAAATGATGTATTTATTTTAGAGAAAGCCGGTGCCCCTGCTCATATAACTATTGAATTCAGAAAAATGAACGGTGCCGGAGACCTCACCGACGGATATAAAGTGAAATGGAATGACGCGTTTAAAGCTTCTAAACTTACAAGCCTTAAAACAATTACCGTTCCGATGGTGGCGGATATAGAGAAATCGGAAAAATAATTTTGACACGTTCTTAACAAAATAGATATATTTACAATAAAAAATAAACCATGAAAAATTTAAAAATCACAATTATTGCCTGTGCTTTATTGGCTTCAGGAATTATGAACGCTCAAAAATGGTCAATGGGTAAAGATTTATCGTACCTGAAAGGACAAAAAGAAATTGGCCTCAAATTTATTTATGATAATATGACCGTAGGTAAAAAAGGCAAAACAGAAGATGCTTACATTGCTGAAAAAACAGCCGATAATAACAAAAAAGAAGCAGGTAAAGGCGATGCATGGGCAAAATCCTGGAAAGAAAGCCGTACACGCACCTATGAGCCTAAGTTTGAAGAGTTGTTTAATAAAAGTGCGGGTGAAAACCTTTCCGGAAACAGGAAAAACACTTCAGCTAAATATACTTTAATTGTTCACACAACAAGCACTGAGCCTGGCTTTAACGTAGGTGTTATGAAGCAAGCCGCCTATTGCGATTTTGAGATCATGATCGTTGAAACAGCAAACCCTCAAAACGTAATGTCGAAAGGAGTATTAATGAAACAACCGGGTTCGCAGGTAATGGGATATGATTATGACGTATCTTCAAGGGTACAGGAGTGTTATGCTAAATGCGGCAAAACGCTTGGTAAAAAATTAGGAAAAGCAGCTAAACAGTAATCGCGCTGACTGCGACGTTGATCTGTCTTTTCTGATATATCATTCATAAGTTGAGTTTTAGTGTCAACTTATTTTAGGACGACTCATATTTATAAAAAAAGCCTGCCGTTTCCGGCAGGCTTTTTTATGATTTATTTTCTGCATACATACAACAGTTCTCCTTTAGGTAACCGGTATCTTTCAACTAACTCGGGAGATATCTCTTTCGTATAATCTTCAACCGTTACGTTAAAGCCGGCTACGGCCAGCTTATCTTTATAGTCGAGGCCAAATAAGCGTACATGGTCTTTTTGCCAAAAATGGATTTCACGGTCTTTTTCGCTCGTAATGGATTTATCTTCATACGTTTCATAACGGTTCGTGTCCTGCGGAATTTGAAAAATGCCAAATCCGCCGGTTTTCATAATACGGTACAATTCCCTCATACATTGATCTGCATCTTCTACATGTTCCAATACGTGGTTACAAAAAATAACATCAAACGTATTATTATCGAAAGGCGCTTTATGCAAATCGAAATGAATATCGGCAATCGGGGAATTATAATCTCCCGTTGTATACTCTAGATTCGGCATAGCTTTAAACAATTTATAGAAACACTGTTCGGGCGCTATATGCAGTAGTTTGTGTTTTGCCGTAAAAAAATCGGTCTTTGTTTTTAAATACAACCACAATAACCGGTGTCTTTCCAAGGAAAGGCTTCCCGGGCAAAGCACGTTGTTACGTTTGGCACGACCGCTGTAGCCGTAAGGTAAAAATTTACGGTAGGTCTTCCCGCTGATCGGATCTTCATACTTTTTTCCGTAATAAACAATAGGCGCAATTTTACTGAAAATTAAGCTGAGTTGTATAAGGATGGGGCGTGGAACAGTACGGAGGATAAAATGAAACATACAGTAATCGGATTATTAACTATTATTAAATGATTTGCACTAACTAACTATTTATTTATTTCTATAATAACCGCAACAATCGTTTTATCGGTTACCTCGGCACTAAAATTTACTTTTGTATCCACATTAAATTTAGTGTCCCGAATTATTTTGTCTGCAATGATGCTATTGATCCGTTTTTGGTAATCCTCATTTTTATCGGCATTAAATTTTTCATTAAGTTCTTTAAAATTCAAGGCTTCTTTGGATACCAACACACAAATATAATCTTTTGTTCCTACATTATCCGGCGTCATGCTTTTGTCTCTCGGAAAAACGCGCGTTCCGGTGATACCGCAATAGGCACTGTGCTTAGGAGTATACGGAAATAAGATGTAGGAGCCGTTATCCGTTTCTTTGCCGAATATATACACGTAGCAATCTATATTATTTTTAAGTTCTATTTTAAATTTAGTGCCGGGCGCTACCTTGGAGTTCGTGGTGTAAATGTTGTTCCCTTTATAGGAAAGAGGAATGTAATTTTTAGTATCTTTTTCAATAAGCGCAAGGGCGCAATTTAATTTACTTTGATCCATCCTGCTTGGCATAGGATACATGCCGTAAGCTTCGGTTGCAAAGGTAACCACATCCCCGTAGCTTACCCAGGCCCTGCCCTTTTTTCCCCATTTAGAACCCCATGAGTTCTGTATTAAAAAAGCGCCGTCTTTATCAAAATAGCTGTCATCATACCCTATAATGCACATACAGTGGCCTCCAAAACCGCCCTGATTATAATCGGCAGCGCCGGGAATCCATACCTCTTTGCCTTCCATATCCTGCATAAAGGTTCCGCCAACATTCATCCCTAATACAACAGGTGCATTATGCGCCAGGTTTTCACGAACAGCATTTACATCAATCGTATAATCATAGCCGCTTACCGATAAACGATTTGCTCCTTTCATCCTGAAATGCGTGGCGTCTTTTTTTATATAACCGTCGGGTTGTTTTGAACAGGAATTTTCATCATAAGGAAATTCACTTAAAGGAACAGAACCGTTGTTGGTTAATAGGTCCATGGCTTTATTAATGTAAGTCCCTTGGCAATCTCTAAGCCCGATCTGGTTATACGTATACGCCGGGCTAAATGCTATTTTATCCGGGTCCTGCCCTGTGTTTACCGATTCTAAAACAGTTCTTGCCGCATAAGTACTTCCCCAACCTACACAGGAACCTTGCTGTCCCTGGTCCATGGCTGAAGGCGCAAAACGCTCCAATGATACCCTGTCCGGCAATTGCTCGTCGGGGCTTAATGCGGCATATACGTCCGCACTGTCATATACATTTTTATCGAGCGTAGCCCCTGTTGCATAGGATGTTTGTTCTTTGTGCGAAGCATCACTGCCTGAACAGCCTCCTTTAAAAAAATAAAAGACTACACTTATTATAATTACGGGAATAATTAATTTAGGATACCTGAACAAAAAAGGCAGGATCATCATTATAAAATTGCCGCCGCCCGAGCCGCCGCCCGAAGAACGCCGGTTACCCTGGTTTCCACCATAACCTCCATTGGAGTCGTCATCGTCTGTCATTCTTATAGGCATGGCATCATAATTTTAATTAAGCTTTAAATTTACAAAAAACATAGTTTAATTACCCGGGCAAACTTAATTAATTTGCTATTTTTGTAGAATCGGGTAACACAATATGGCTAAAGCGGTAACACAAAAAACCAAAGTTTCAGGAACATCTTCTAACACCTTATTTGACAGATTTGAATTATGGGGCGATGAAAATCCCACTAAATTACTATTCGTTTTTTTAGGGCTGTCACTCCTATTTTCCGTTTTACTTTTTAATGCCCGCATTAGCGAGGCAAATGATGATGCCTTATATCTTGAAGGCGGCTGGCGTTATGTTCATGAGTTCCCTGAATTCTTCTATACCCAAAATGCACCGTTATATGTCATGTTCCTGGGTATGATGACGAAAATTTTCGGTTTTAAATTATTACTCTTTAAAGTAATTAATGTTGTTTTTACTTTTTTCGGGGTGTTCTTTTTTTACAAGGCCTTATACAAGCGGGTACCGTTTATTGTATTGGTTCCTGTAATGGTATTTATAAGTTGTAATCATTTGATACAGTATTTTGCCAGCATGACATTTACGGAAGCATTTTACCTGTTTCTTCAATCCTTATTTTTTCTTTGGTTTGTTAAGCTTTTCGATGCGCTTAAAACAGAGCCCGATGCCGTAAAGCATTGGAAGTTATGGTTAATGCTTGGCCTGTTCGCTTTTTTAACGGCTACCTGTAAAAGTGTGGCCATTGTAGGAGTTCCGGTATTGATACTATTTTTTTTATTTGAAAAGCAATGGAAAAATGCGGGGTTTGCCTTAGGATCTTATTTAGTATTTAAAATTCCTTATGAGATCATTGTAAAATTGATCTGGGGATCCCAAAATCAATTCAGCGGTCAAAGTAAAATTTTATTATTAAAAGACCCTTACGATAAAGCATTGGGAAATGATGATGTATCAGGGTTCATAGGCCGTTTTGTGGATAATTGTAATTTATACCTGAGCAAGCGTTTTTTTCAACTTTTAGGTTTCAGAGATGAAAACTCAACAGATGTTTTCGGCCTATTGACACTTATTGTTATTGTACTAGTACTTATAGCCCTATACCAGGCGTTTAAAAATCAAAATAAAATTTTAGTATTTTTAGGATTGTTTACGTGTGCCCAGCTATTATTATCTTTTTTGATCCTACAGGCGCGTTGGGATCAGCCAAGGATCGTATTAATATGTATGCCTGTTATGCTGATACTCCTTTATAATTTGCTTTACAATTCCATGAAAAAATCAGGCATGGGGCAAAGTATCTATGTTTTGATTGTCGGGTTAATCTGTATTTCTGTTGTAACAGCCTCTTTCAAAAGAGGA
>JBBRHI010000034.1:0-11908 GCA_038222995.1 Bacteroidia bacterium
ACGCTTTCATATTTTGCACGGGCGTGTGGATGATCCCAGCCAAATAAATGGCCAAGCTCATGAGGAATTGTCCTGATATTTTTATGTGTCATAATATCGTTGACCGCATTTTTATTCAACTTTATCCGTAAGCCTTTAAAATCAGCTTCCGCAGGGTTAGCGCCGGGAATAGTATCCACTATTTGAAATAGAATATTTTTTTGTGAGCACTGCGTTGATTTTTGTAAAACATGAATGTTTACCTCTATGTTTAAGTCGTATTTTCCAACAGAACTGCGGTATACACGTGCTAATTGAGAAATAATGGCAATCTTTAGCGCATTCATATCAAACGCCTGAGAGCTTGTATTGATAAGGTCTGCATGAAGGCTTATGGAAATGCTATCGTTGTTTTTTGAAAGGAAGATCATCTTGATGTATTATTTATCGCCATACATTGCCAATGCTTCGTCAACACAATAGCCTACATCTAAAGGAGTGTGGCCTTTTCCTTTTACTCTTCTTTTCCTTGCTAAACGGCAGATCACCAGATTTTTTTCGGGTACGCAAATCACATATTGTCCCAACATTCCCTGCATATAAAAAATACGCATGCCTTTATATTCAGTTAACCACCAGGCATAACCGTACGTGATGTTTTGTATGCCGCTTGTTTCTTTACAATCAAACGGAATAATTGATTGGGCTGCATAATTGCTGTCAACAAGTTGTTTGCCTTCCCAGTTTCCGCAATGCAAGTAGAGTTTACCCATGCGTGCAAAATCTCTTGCATTACTATTAATGCAACAAAATGCTTTTTCTAACCCGGCTTTTTTATCTAAGCTCCAATACGCCGTATGCTCACATCCCATGGGAGTCCACAGTTTTTCACTTAAATAGTCTGACAGCGGTTTGCCTGTTGCCTTTGTGATGCAGTAACCCAATAATGCAGTATTGCCGCTTAAATAATTGTAAACCGTTCCCGGTTTTGTTTTCATCTCTTTGTAGGCAATGCATGCTCTTAGTAAATCGGAGCCGTAATAACCTTCCGCAGGAAATGAGAACGGGTTACCGTAGCTTTCGTCAAAAGCAATACCTGAGGTCATTGTTACCAGGTGTTTCAACGTAATTTTGGAACGCCACCCTATTTTAAATTCAGGAATGTAGCGGCTTACCGGTTCATCAATGCTTTTAATATATCCGTCTTTTATGGCACAGCCGAGCAATGCGCTTGTATACGATTTAGCCATACTGAATGAATTGGTATGTGATGTATCGCTAAAACCGTCCCAATATTGCTCGTGAATTAAACTGTCATTCTTTATGATAACAAAAGCGTTGGCTCCCACCACTTTCATTAAATCGTCAAACTTAGGCGTAACTTTTTTTGAATTGTATCGTTTAGATATTACCCACTTTTCAGGTTTTAAGGCTTTAATAGGCCGGTTGTTAAAGATTTGGTATTCGGTAGAGCTAGGCCCTGTTTGGCCTTTTAAATACGTGTTATAAATGGCTTTATATAAATACCAACGGCCGGAAAATAAAATAATGAGATTTAGAAGTAAAATAATTACTAAAACAGATTTCAACAAAAACTTTAAAATTTTTTTCATTCCGTTTTCATTAATTTTGTTTCAGGCACAGCTATCCATTCACATTCAAAAATTGCCGAGAAATGTTTTTTTAATTTTTCTTTGATCTCGCTCATATTAACTTCTTGCCCTAACTCTTTATTCAAACTTGTTACAGTTTTGTCCTGTATGCCGCAGGGTATTATATTTGAAAAATAATTTAAATCCGAATTTACATTAAAACCCCAGCCGTGCATTGTAACCCAACGACTGCAACGCACACCCATAGCGCAAATTTTACGGGCTTTAAAAATAGTATCCGCATCAAGCCATACACCTGTTTCCCCTTTACTGCGCCCGGCTTTGATGCCGTATTCGTCTAGGGTTAAAATAATAATTTCTTCGAGCAGGCGTAAGTATTTATGGATATCCGTAAAAAAATGATCAAGGTCTAAAATAGGGTAGCCTACTAATTGCCCGGGCCCGTGATAAGTAATATCTCCGCCGCGATTGATTTTATAGTAAGTCGCATGCTTTTCTTCTAATTGAAGGTCATTAATCAACAAATGAGAAGCATCACCGCTTTTCCCTAAGGTGTAAACGTGCGGATGTTCTACAAATAATAAATGATTCTTAGTTTCGATCTGTTGATCTGCATGAAGATTTCTGTTTGCAATTTTTTGTGCAATCGTTTCATTAAAGAGGCTTTCCTGGTATTCCCAACAGGCTTTATAGTCCATTAGGTCAAGGTCTTGAAATAGAACCTGCTTATTCACGTAAAATTTATTTTAGGTTTGCCAACTCGTTTTTAAGATTGGTAATTACATTTACTTCAACAGCATCAATGTTTTTAAGATCTGCAATATCAACAGAGATCCAATCACCGATATGGATCAGGTAAAGGTATTGCTCAAGTTTTGATTTTCCTTTTGCGAAAACATCAGTTACAGAGGCGCTGTATTTTAAAAATAAAGGTTTACAGATTTCATAACGCTTAACGGTTCTTTCGTAATCAAAAGAAGTATGAAATGTAACAACTGCCAGGTTATCATTTTTTTCTGTCCATCCAACCAATTCATTATGGTTCATTTCAGGGAATGTATGATGCCAACACAGCATTTTACTGTTCTCGTTAATTTGTTGCCTAAAGCGTACTGCCGCACCTTCGCAAGAGCCTAATGAATAGATAACCGGTATTTTTTTAAGTAATGTACTCGCTACTTTTTTAGATTCTTTCTTTATCGCCTCTCTTTCTGTATCCAATAGTGTAATGCTTTCTTTTACCTGCGCTAATAAATCTGTCTTCACAAAACCGTTAAACTGCATTATTTTAAAAAGCTGAACTAATGAATAGCCTATGCATGAACGAGGAGGATGGCCGCCCGGGATAATAATAGTATCGTAATTATTTTTTGCTGCCAATTCTTTTATTTTCCCGCCGCTTGTTACACAAATAATTTGAGCTTTTTTAGAAATAGCCTGCTGCATGGCAGAAAGCGTTTCTTCGGTATTTCCACTATAAGAAGAAACAATCACTAAAGAATGCGCATTTGTAAATTCGGGAAGAAAATAATCTTTATTTACAATAATAGGAACATGGCATTCGCCTTGTATTAATTCAGATAAAATAATGCCGCCAATACCGGAGCCTCCAAGGCCGGTAATAACAATATTTTGTATAGTTTCTTTTTTGGTCAGTTTTGCAGCATTGGCAATATCTAACGCTTCTTTCAGTTGTTTTGTAAATTCTTCTATTAGAGCCCTCATAAAAATAGTAATAAAATAAAGATAAAAGTAAGTAAAAAAATGAAAATACCGGCAGTTAATTATCTTTAAAAATACTGTGTTCAAACCGGGTTGATGATTCTATCCAATTTTTCGGGACTTCAACCGTTTTCTTTTCTTCATAATTCATGCATACTAAAATACTTTTACCGGATGCACGTAATTCGTAGCCTACAGATGTTTTGGCTGCTAATACATTTTCCATATCAAAGCTTTTTGTGCCAAAACGACTTACCCTTGTAAAGCAAAAAATAGTATCCTCTAAAGTTATAGGTGTTTTGTATGTTATCTCGGTATGTGCCAGTATCATTCCCGTCTTATCCCAATCACCTGTTTTACGAAAAACATCTTTAAAATAATCCGTTCTCGAAATTTCGAAATACGTTAAATGGTTGGCATTGTTTACGTGCCCCTGTTTATCAACATCTTTAAAACGTACTTGTATGGCCGTCTTAAATTTATAGCCTGCGAGTAATTCTTCTGTTGTCATATTAAGCGATCCTGTTTAAAAGTTCGGAAGCAAATTGTTTTAAATTTTCTTTTTTAGTGACATCTGCATCCACGTCTGCCAAATGATTTAAAGCTGATTCTGTGTGCAGGTTTGCTTCAACGGTTGCAATTTCTTTGATTTTCAGAATATCATATAAATCGGTAATCTCTCTTACTTTATCCGAATTCGAAATTTTTGTATCGCTTAATAAATGATTGAGCTTTTGTTTTTGTGAATTGTTTGCTAATTCAAACGCTTTTAAAAGCAAAAATGTTTTTTTATTGGATATGATATCCCCACCTACTTGTTTGCCGAATTTATCATCATCTGCATATACATCCAATACATCATCTAAAATTTGAAAAGCGATGCCTATATGTTTTCCGAATTCATATAAATGAGTTTGGTTTTGAATAGAAGCATTTCCGCATATAGCACCCATTTGTAAGCTGCATCCCAATAAAACAGCTGTTTTACAGGTTATCATATTTAAATATTCTTCAACACTCACGCTGTGCTGTGTTTCAAAATTCATATCTAATTGCTGGCCTTCACATACTTCAATTCCCGTTTTTGAAAACAGCTTTAATAATGATGCTACATGATCTGTGTCGCATTCACTTAATACTTCAAACGCTTTCACCATCATACCGTCACCGCTTAAAAGAGCAATGTTTCGATTCCATTTTTCGTGAACAGTTATATTGCCCCTTCTTAAAGGAGCATTATCTAAAATGTCATCGTGGATCAATGAAAAATTATGAAATAACTCTACCGCTATCGCAGCTTTCATGGCTTTACCGGGAGTAGTATTAAACAAATCGCATGCAATAAGCGTTAACAAAGGCCTAACTCTTTTGCCCCCCAAGCCAATAATGTAGCTCATAGGCTCATACATTTGTTTTGGGGAAGAAATATTTAATGCAGCTTGTTGCTCATCCAAAGCATGGCTTAACAACTGAAATAAATTTGCGTAGGACTGCACGGCTTTTAATTATTTGGCTTCGGCCATTTTTAATAAATAAGTTCCGTAGCCGCTTTTTGTTAGCGGTGTAGCAATAGCGATTAATTGCTCTTTTGTAATGAACCCCATTTTATAAGCGATTTCTTCAATACATCCTATTTTTAAACCCTGGCGTTCTTCTATTACCTGCACAAACTGGCCTGCTTGCATTAAAGACGCAAACGTACCGGTATCAAGCCAAGCAGTGCCCCTGTCTAAAATAGATACTTTTAATTGTTTCCGTTTTAAGTATTCTTTATTGACGTCTGTAATTTCGTACTCGCCGCGGGGTGACGGTTTAAGGTTTTTAGAAATTTCCACTACCGAATTATCATAAAAATATAATCCCGGTACGGCGTAATTCGATTTAGGTTTTTCAGGTTTTTCTTCAATGGATAATACATTGTGGTTCTCATCAAAGTCAACTACACCATACCGCTCAGGGTCACTTACATGATAAGCAAATACAACGCCTCCCTCCGGGTCATTTATTTTTTGAAGCATACGGCCCATGCCTACACCGTAAAAAATATTATCACCCAACACTAATGCTACTTTATCTTTTCCTATAAATTTTTCGCCTAAAACAAATGCTTGCGCTAAACCGTTGGGCACTTCCTGCACAACGTAAGAAAACTTGCAGCCTAATTGTTCGCCCGTTCCTAAAAGTCGTTCAAAATTAGGAAGGTCGTGTGGGGTTGAAATAATTAAGATTTCATGGATCCCCGCCATCATTAATACCGATAACGGATAGTAAATCATCGGTTTATCATAAATAGGCATCATTTGCTTACTCATGGCTAATGTTAAGGGATGTAAACGTGTTCCCGAACCTCCTGCTAAAATTATTCCTTTCATCTGTGTAATTTAGTGTTGCGTAATTTTTCTATAAATTTATTAATTTTTCATTATAATTAAGGCTCTAAAGCTCTTTAATTTGTTTATGGTATTTTTTAAATTAATACTACCTGTATTCTATAATTTATGTTGTGGTAGTTTGTAAGCAGTCTTTACGCGCCTTCTCGGCATTTGATATTTACCCCGGTAATATTCGCAAGGGCCGCAATAACAACCGCAGCTGTGTTTGAATTTTTTTATTATTAAAGTTAGTAAACACTAAACGGGGTAGAAAGTTTTCTTATAACATAGAATTATAAAATGAGTATGGATGTTAAACAAACTTGCCGGCAATAGCATTTAAAAGTGAGTTTGGGCTAAAAAAACGGTTTTAATTAAGAAATCCGTTTCAATTAGTAAATAATTGCCGAATGCTTAGTAATTTCACGGTCAAATTGTTTCTCATGATTTCTCAAAATCCTCACAAATCGGTTATTTATTGGCTGCTTACGGGCTGTGCTTTAGTATATATTATGGTTGTGGTTGGTTGTATTACGCGGTTAACCCATTCCGGGCTGTCTATTACAGATTGGAGTTTTATGGGTTCTATGCCGCCTTTTTCTGAACAGGCATGGCAGGAACGTTTTGCGAAATATCAAGAGAGTCCTGAGTTTATTAAGATCAATTACAGCATGACGATGAATGAATTTAAACATATTTTCTTTTGGGAATATTTTCATCGCCTGATCGGCAGAGCAATGATGTATGTGTTTTCTGTAGGATTAATTGTATTACTGATCCGTAAAAAAATTAAGAAAGACATGTTACCTTCCTTGATCTTATTGTTTTTTATGGGAGCCATGCAAGCTGTTATCGGTTGGTGGATGGTTTACAGCGGATTGCAGGATAAGCCCGCTGTAAGCCATTTCAGGCTGGCTACACATTTAATGAGTGCCTTTACTTTATTTGCTTTTACGTTTTGGTTTGCCTTAAAATTAATTTATCCTAAAGAATCCCTTACACCCAATAGCGGTTATAAATTAAAAGGATTATCTGTCTCATTTTTTGTATTACTGATTATTCAGATTATCTATGGCGCTTTTACGGCGGGTTATGTGGAAGGAGATGCAGCAAAGATCCGTCCCGGGCAAATATTTAATACTTGGCCTAAAATGGGTGATGAATGGATGCCGGAACAAGTAACGATGAAAGCTGATTTTTATCAAAACTTTTTTGAAAATGCAAGCGGCATTCAGTTTGTGCACCGCACCCTTGCTGTGCTACTGGTAATTTTATTGTGTTTGATTTGGTATAAGTCTGATAAAATAACACTCAACAAGCCGCAATACAGGGCAGTAACATTTTTAGTTTACGGCATTACCGTTCAGTTTATTTTAGGCGTGCTTACACTGTTGTACCATGTGCCTGTTGTGCTTGGTGTATTACACCAAACAGGCGCTTTCTTTTTATTTGCCAGCTGTATTTATTTATTATTTTCGGTGTTCAGGAAGGCAACATAGCGTAATTACCTTACGCCCGTTATGGTGTTTTTCTTTTTAGGCCTGAATAAACCGTTCAGCTTATATTCCAGGCCTTCGCTTGGTGATACTGCCGGTGATTGTGCCAGGATCATTTGTTGATTGATAAAGAAATAGCCCGATAACGTTTTAACGGCATAATTCTGTTTTGCATTTCCTTTGCCTTGTTGTAAAATAACCCAATCTTGTTTTGGATTTGCTTTTAAATAAGCTTTATAGGTTTTAACACTGTCATCTAAACAAATACTAATAAAAGTTACCCGGTCGTTAAATTTCTTTTTAAGATCAATCAATTTTTGCATTTCCTTTAAGCTGTTATCGCTTTGCGTAGAAAAGAAATTGAGATAAATGTATTTTCCTTTGTAATAAGATAGATTTATTTTTATGCCTTCTTTATCATAAGCAGTAAAATCGGGGGCATTGGCGCCGTTCTGCAATTGGTAGGTGCTTTGGAGCATGTTAAAAGCAATTTTTTTATTCTCGGGGTATTTTGTATCTCGGTGCAACTGCTCAATAACACTTTGCACTTGCCTTTTATCAAAATCAGGACTGTAATAAAAATCAATCAATCCTTTTAAAATTAAAAGCTCCCTTAGCGTATCGTTAGTAATGGATTTATCTGCTTTAAATTGATTTTGCAGATCTTTATAATCACCGAAAGCATTTATGCTATTGTAAATATTACCCCCGGTTTTAGAAGAGGCAAAGGCTTTTAAGTAACCTTTAAAATGTGTATTAAAAAATTCCATATACTCATAGTTATTATACAGTATAGGCCTGTGCTCAATAAATTGCTTATATAAAATAGTTTTGCTTCGCGACATATTGGAGTAAAAGCCGGCAAAACTGTATTCTATGTATTTTTTAAAATAGGGATTTTTAATATGAGCGTATCTTTTTTTAGAGCTTACAAAAAAAGTGTCGAATAAAGCATTCAATTTTGCCGGCGATATATACGCTTCGGTTGATTTGGTAAATAAATTGTTATACTGAGCATTAAAATCAATAATAAGCGCATTTAATTCAGTACTGTCTTTGCCGTAAACAGATATGTTTACAGGGGTTTTTGTTCCTTCCTGGTTATTATTTGAAGAGTCTTTCCCGGGAAAATAAATGCCGTATACAAAATTTGGTTGTACATATAATTTACCGGTTAAATTATCAATGCTTATTAAAACCGGTTTTGTAATAGGCGATTGGAGTTTTAATTCAAAGTAACCGTCTTTATCAACGGTATCAATACTTTCTTTAACTTCGGTATAGGTAATATAATCCGAAAAATCACTTAACACCACCTCTTTGCCGATATGAGAAACGTCTGCCTTACCTTTAATCGTAATGTTTTGAGCATTAGCAACACATGTAACTAAAATTATAATAACGATTAAATGCCAATGCTTCATACAAATCTATAATACCAAATATACTATTAGTTACACGAATAAATTTACCTTAGGGTACTAAGTTTTGTTATGCCGGTTTTTGAAAAAAGCTGAAATGAACATTCCCGTATTTACGCGTTTCCAGGTAAAAGGCTTTATCATCTAATTTTGTTTTAGGCCCGTGTTCTATTATTAAAAGTCCTTCGGGGTTAAGCCAGTTATCAGCAAATATTAATTCGTGTATCTGAGGAATGTTTTCCAACTCGTAAGGCGGATCGGCAAAGATGAGATCAACCGGTGTATATGCTTTTTCGAGGTACTTAAACACATCTGCTCTTTCCGTTGAAACCATAGTCAGTTTCAAAGTTTTTACAGTGTCTCTTATAAAATTAATACAAGGAGTGTGTTTGTCGATAGAGTAGACTTTGACAGCACCTCTTGAGGCAAATTCAAGGGTTATGTTGCCTGTGCCGGAAAACAGGTCGAGAACCGTTAGGCCTTCAAAGTCTATTTTATTATTTAAAATATTAAATAATCCTTCTTTGGCAAAATCAGTGGTTGGCCTAACCGGTAGGTTTTTCGGAGCAACTAATTGTTTTCCTTTATATGTGCCGCCTATTATTCGCAAAATGCCCGGTTTAGTAATGAGTAGTCAAAATGTTGCGGCATACCTTCTACGCCTTTCCAATTAAGGCTTTTATGGCCAATACCTAAACGAATATTTTTAATATATTTTTTTAAGGTCAATATCAGTTCGGAGTTGCTGTCTATATTCCCTGTAATACCCAAGAAAACGGTAGCAGGATTTAGTTGGTACTGTTCTAAGGCAAATAATACATAATACAATACATCTTCATGTGTTTTAACCGTAAATTGATTTGCTAATACTAATTTCGAATCCTGCTTAACGGCTAATTGAATGTATTCTTCATTAATATGTAAAACCACATCTTCTTTTGCCAGGTCTTCTGTATGAAGCAAAAGTTGTGATAACACGGAGAGGCTGTGTTTTATATGATGATGCGGAAAAATAACATCAAGTGTTGATTTAAGCTGTTCATCAATAGCGTATATCAATTTGATATCAAGTGTAACATCGTCTGTTAAAATAATAGTGTCATCTGTTTTACCGGCATTAAACTCTAATAAGGAACGTGAATTTTCGGGGTCGTAAAACGTAACAGGACAAAGAGTGAAAAGTTCCGTAAAAAAATTAACCGATACAAACCGGTAGTTTTTTTTTGAAAACTGAAAATGTTTAACCGCGCTTATAAAGTGCTCTTTTATTGATCCGGCACTTGTTTTATCTATTTTATAATATGTTGTATATAAAGGTTTATTAAGTGTACGGTTTAATTCGCAAAAATCAATCCCGTGCTCTGATAGCTCAATTACCAGGCTATCCGCGTCATCCGACAGCTTACCGTACGAAGTTTGATTCATATGAATTTCCGAGGACATTGTATTTACAAAGCTAAAATTATTTCTTTATTTACCGGGGTTAAATATCTCTTTAGGGAAACTATCTACAGCTTTAATATCAAAATAGTCTTCCTGTTGTTTTATCTTGCCGTTGTCTTTAAAAGTTACTTTCGTTTCCGTAAAACCGTTGCAATGCTTTTGATGATCGTCGAACGTCATATCCATTGTGTGCCCGTTTTCCATCTTCTCTATAATCCGATACACTCTCCACGTTTTTTTATGCACCCATACTTGGTTAGAGGTTGTATCTCCTTGCTGCGCACCAATAACATAATAGGTTTGTTTGTTTAATAATTGAGTGCTTAGCAGAGTGGTGTTAAAATTTTCTTTCTGCAACCTCAAGTTAACATTTTCTATTGTCCTGTAATACATACCACCCAATAGTAATAATAATACATTAGTATCATAAGTTGTTTTTACAAGTTCTGATTTTTTATAGCGGTAAGAGCTGTCATTTTTGAAGATCACAAAATTACCCTCTGCTTTATTTCCGAAATCAATTCTGAATTTATCGGGAAACTCAATAGCTTCATGCCACTCGGAAGTGCCTACAACACTGTCGTTACGGTAGTGTTTGTTTTTTTGAGAAAAAATGTATGATTTACACGGGCCTGATTTATATTTTTGATAAAGGTAGTTTAAAACATCATTCCCCGTTTTAAATGATCTGTGAGCATCTGTATCTATAGTCGTATCAGGAATTTGAGCGTTAGCACTTGCAATACTGAACACTATTAATATTAAATACAGATTTCTTTTCATGTTCAATAGTTTAATTGCCTGTGAAATTCGCTACAGATAATGGCACAGGCATTTGCGGCGTTTAATGATTCGCTCCCGTTATACTGGGCTGCAGGAATTGTAATAGGATAGGTAAGTTTTGTTATAATGTTTTCTGAAATACCGTTGGCTTCATTACCGATAATAATAACTCCTTTTTGTAACTTAGAAGTATAGATGTTTTCTCCGTTTAAAACGGCTCCATACACCGGTATACCGGTTAAAGCCGGCAATAATTCTTCAAAATCCAAGTAAACCACGTTTACCCTCAGTACGGCGCCCATACTGGCTTGCAATGTTTTTGGGTTATACAGTTCAGTAGTGTTTTTGGAACAAATAATTTGTTTAATGCCAAACCAATCGGCTATGCGTATAATCGTTCCTAAGTTTCCGGGATCTCTTATGTCATCTAAAAACAAGGTCGTTTCAGTACTCAGTAATTCTTTGGTTAAAAATTCTTCTTTTTTGAGAATCACTGCTAATACTTGGTTTGGCGAACTTTGAAGGCTTATTTTTTTTAAGTCTTCCAAAGCGATCTCTGTAAATTCAATGCCTTTCTTTTCTAAAAGTTCCCGGTGCTGATTTAAATAATCGACCGTGGCAAAAATGTCTTTAACGGTAACGGCATTATCCTGTATAAATTCAGAAACGGATTTAATGCCTTCTACAATGAAAAGGCCTTGGCTGTCCCTGTTTTTTTTTAAGTGAAGGGATTGAATATATTTTATCCGGTTTTTACTAATCATTTTTTAAAGCTAAATTAGTAGGCTGTAAATGTAACCAAACTAGTTGAGCTTTAGGACTAATATTAAAAGTATTTTGCAACATAAACCTGCCGTATTGTATGCATACGTCGGTGTTTTATTTTTGGTTATTTTATTAAATTCCTGTAATGTTAATAAGCATTTAAAACAGGACGAGTACCTGGTTCAAAAAAGCGCCATCAAGCAAAATGGCACCGGTATTGACAATGCAGAGCTCGAAGCATTTATAAGGCAAAAACCAAACCGAAAGATCTTAAAGCTGGTTCGTTTTAATTTATGGTTGTATAACCAGATCGA
>JBBRHI010000035.1:0-11899 GCA_038222995.1 Bacteroidia bacterium
GGAATCAATAAAGATCTCGGGTTCAGTATGGCAGACCGTACAGAAAATGTACGCCGAACCGCTGAAATGGCCAAACAACTGGCAAGCTGCGGGATCATCGTAATTTGTAGTTTAATTACGCCAACCAATGCTCTCAGGAATTTAGCGGATAAAATTTTAGGCGAACAGCATTTTATTTTATACCATATTTCAACCCCTTTAGAAGTATGCGAAAAGCGCGATGTGAAAGGACATTACGCTAAAGCCCGTTCAGGCGAAATAAAAGAGTTTACGGGGGTTTCAAATCCGTTCGAATACCCTGATAATGCCTTGTATAGTATAGATACAACCGGACAATCCATAGAGGAAAGCGTTGAAATGCTGTTTGACGATATTTTTCCTTTAATCACGATCTGATGTTTGCTATTTGCAACAAAATAATTTTAAAAAATAAATTAAAGCCCCACCGTAAGCTGTTTGCAGGCTATACGTTTTCCTGCTTTGAAGAAATGAGCTTGATTCCTAAAGACGAATGGAATTCAGTGATTAAACAGAAAAATACCTTTCTTACTTTTTCCTATCTGCAGCTGATCCATCAACAAAAAACCGACAATTTCAGGTTCAGGTATGTGATCATTTACAATGCAAAAAAACCTATCGGTGTGGTGTATTTTCAGATCAATGATTTTTCCGCTTCTTTGTTCGGTGAGCTCATAGCACACCAGATCAGCGAATTGCAAAGCAAGAAGGCTTCTGTATTTAGAAGATATATTGAGCAGAATGAGCACGAAACCATTATGCGTTTGGTTACCTGCGGCAATAATTTTATTAGCGGGGAACATGGTTTTTATATAGACGTTACAAGCAAAAAAATAAAATTTAAACTGGTTGAAGGCGTTATTGATGCAGTTGCGAGAGAAGAAAAATTACGCGGCAAAATTTCAGCCATCTTAGTAAAAGATTTTTACGAAGAAGGATTCGGCGATAAAGATTGTTGGTATTGCCGTAAGTTTATTCATTTTAATGTAGAGCCCAACATGATCATTGATCTCCCGGAAGGCTTATCAAACCTAGCGGATTACATTAACTTGTTTTCAAAAAAATACCGTAACCGTGCTAAGGGAATTTTAAAAGCAAGCGCGTCTTTAATTAAAAAACGGTTAACTGCAACAGAGGTTATAACGTATAACGATACCTTATATGAGCTTTACTTAAATGTATTTAAACAAGCCAAATTTAAACTGGCGCATTTATCGAAAACGTATTTTGCGGATGTAGTAACATCTCAGCCGGATCTGTTTTATATAGATGCCTGGTTCAAAGAAAACGAAATGGTTTCTTTTGCCAGCGGCTTTTACCTGCCTACCGAAATAGAAGCGCATTATGTAGGCTTTGATTATACCATTAATAAAGAGTACGAGTTGTACCAAACCATTTTATACAGTTACATTGAAGAAGCCATTGTCTTAAAAAAAGTAAGTATTAATTTAGGAAGAACAGCCTCTGAAATTAAAACTACAGTCGGCGCAAAGCCTCATGAACTCATGTGCTATATTAAACCGCAGAACACGGTGTCTAAATTAATTATGAAGCCTTTTATGCAGTTTTTACAACCAAGCGAATGGGTTCCGCGTAATCCGTTTAAAGAAGGAGAATAAACCGGTTGATGTATAGAGGCAAATCAAAAATTAACTCTATACTAAGAGAGTAATTTGGGCGTGCTCCGCCGGACGGCGGGCCAGGCTATCACTTCAATCTCCGCAGAAAAAACTGCGGAGGATTTTCGTTCTATCCTTCACGCAAGTTCAACTCTTATATTAAATCTACTTCATGTTCCATGTTTAGCCGCGTCAGCGATTGAAGCGAAAATCCTTTTGCGGGTTCTTTGCAAAAGATTGAAGCGTAAAGCGCACCCGGACGCCCAAAGCAAATACATAACAATATTTTCATATAGCCTTATCACAAAGATTTAAAGATTTATTTTAAAACGATTCCGCGCAAAAAAAAGAGCGTCCTTTCGAACACTCTCTTTCAGAAATAATAAATTTTATACGATTTAGTGTTTCGCTAAATAGTCAGCTACACCTTTGTGATCAGCCTTCATACCTTCTTTGCCTTTGCTCCAGTTAGCCGGGCATACTTCTCCTTTTTCTTCAAAGTATTGCAAAGCATCTACCATACGTAAAGCCTCTTCCACATTACGCCCTAACGGTAAATCGTTAATTAACTGGTGACGAACAATTCCTGCTTTATCAATTAAAAATAAACCACGGAAAGCAACCATATCACCGGTTGCAATTAAATCACCGTTATCGTTCACATCATAATCACCAAATAATGTATCAAAATTAATGGAAATGATTTTTGTTGTATCTGCAACAATAGGATACGTAATACCTTTAATGCCGCCGTTATTTTTATCTAACTGTAACCAGCCCCAATGGCTTTGCTCCGTATCTGTACTGCAGCCTACAACGGCACAACCGCGTTTTTCAAACTCGCCCAATTTTTCCTGAAACGCGTGTAATTCTGTCGGACAAACAAAAGTGAAATCTTTCGGGTAAAAGAAAAACACCACATGCTTTTTTCCTAAATATTGATCCAATGAGAAATCCTCAACTATTTCTTCGCCGTTTATTACTGCCGCCGCCTTAAATGAAGGTGCTTTTTTTCCTACTAATGCCATATGTGTATGTTTTAAAAGTTTATTAATTTTGTGCGTAAAATTATCATTTACTTTGTTTAAACAGTTCTAAATTTGAAATGTTTAACTAATAATTTATTAACCCACCTGATCCCATCAGGTTAAACCCAAACATTATGTCAGTAGCCGTAGGACAAAAAGCCCCCGATTTTAAATTATTCAACACCGAAAAAAAAGAAATTTCCTTAGCCGATTACAAAGGAAAAAATTTAGTGATCTTGTTTTTCCCATTAGCTTTTACAGGCGTTTGCACTGCCGAATTGTGCAGCATCAGGGATAATTATAATGTATACACTTCTTTAAATGCAGAAGTGATCGGGATCTCTATCGATTCGTTATTTAGCTTAGAAAGATTTAAAAAAGAGCAGAGTTATAATTTCGACCTGTTATCTGATTTCAATAAAACAACGGCTAAAGATTACGACTCGTTATACGAAAGGTTTGGTTTTGGAATGCTGGGCGTAACAAAACGTTCGGCGTTTGTGATCGATAAGGACGGTATTATTCAATACGCCGAAATTTTAGAAGACGCTAACAAACAGCCGGACTTCGAAAAAATTAAAGCTACTTTAGAAAAGATTTAGTACTCAAATTAACCACATAGGTACATGGAATTATCTATGTGCCTATGTGGTTTAAAATGAACTTATAAATTGCTGAAATCCTATTTCGATAAACATTTAATTGAAGCCGGCTGTGATGAAGCCGGGCGGGGCTGTTTAGCGGGCCCGGTTTATGCTGCTTCCGTGATCTTACCAAAAAAATATAAAAATAAGTGGTTAGACGACAGTAAAAAACTAACGGATAAAGACCGTTATGAATTACGTCCCGAAGTTGAAGCAAAAGCCATTGCGTGGGCTGTGGGAGTAGTAAACAATGTTGAAATTGATGAGATCAATATTTTAAAAGCGTCGTTTTTAGCTATGCACCGCGCTATTGATCAACTCGCTCACGAACCCGAATTATTATTGATTGACGGTAACCGATTCACACCTTATAAAACAAAGCCTCATCAGTGTATTATACAAGGCGACGGAAAATATTTAAGCATTGCCGCAGCAAGTATTTTAGCGAAAACCTACCGTGATGATTTTATGAAGGAAGCCGCAAAGGCACATCCACACTATGGTTGGGAACATAACATGGGCTATCCCACAAAAATGCACCGGGAAGCTATAAGAGTGCATTCAACAACGCATTTACACAGAATGACCTTTCAATTATTGCCGAGGCAGTTGGAAATTGAATTAATGGATTAATATATAGGATGTTAGAAAAAGCAGAATATTATGTATATGTATATATCGATCCCAGAAACTTCGAAGAATTTTATTATGGAAAGGGATTGGGCAACAGAAAAAGTGCGCATTTAAAAGACGATGGTGATTCAGAGAAATCAAAACGCATAAAAGCAATCTACAAAGAAGGATTAAATCCAATTATTAAAGTTATTGCAAAAGGATTGACTGAACATGAAGCTTTTTTGATTGAGAAAACTTTAATATGGAAGCTTGGAAGA
Organism: Bacteroidia bacterium; assembly: GCA_038222995.1. Classification (GTDB taxonomy): domain Bacteria; phylum Bacteroidota; class Bacteroidia; order B-17B0; family Aurantibacillaceae; genus UBA4416. Next base: position 4,203 of record JBBRHI010000035.1, read on the forward strand.
AATTTGACTAATCAATCATCCGGTCGTTTTGCCGATAAGTTCAGACCTCACGATACATTTCATAAAGATTTATCAGAATTTGATTTTAAAAATGGGCTTTTTTATATAAATGTTGGTGAAGGCGAACACCGATGTTGGGATGATTGTAGAGAGTTTGGTTTTTTGTCTGCCGGACAAGATAAAAAATACAGCGATCCAATAAAAACGCTTGAAATTGGAGATATTGTTGTGGCTTATTTAAAAAAATACGGCTATGTTGGTATAGGAAGAGTATCTGAAAAAGCTATCAAAGTAAATGATTTCAAAATTAAAGGAAAAGCATTAAATGAGTTTGAGCTGTTAACTCCAAAAATTTTTAATAATTGCAACAATGAAAAATCTGAATATCTTGTAAAAATAGAATGGATAAAATCAGTCGACTCTAAAGGGGCCAAATGGAAAAGTAAATCGGGATTATTTACAAGTCAATTAATAAAAGCATCTTTACAAGAACAGATTGATACAAAAAAGTTTCTGGAACAAGAATTTGATATTCAATTTAAGGAATTACAGTTATAGAATAATAATGGAATTTATAACCCCCGAATTAAGCGATTACTGCGAAGCTCATACAAGTGAAGAATCTGATGTTCTCAAAAAATTAAACCGTGAAACCCATTTAAAAATAGTGTCTCCGCGTATGTTGAGCGGGCATTTACAAGGACGTTTTCTAAGCTTCATTTCTAAATTAAAACAGCCGGGTTTAATTGTGGAGATCGGCACTTACACGGGTTATTCAGCACTTTGTTTAGCAGAAGGCTTAACTAAGAACGGTAAATTAATCAGTATTGATGTGAATGAAGAAACCTCCGCCTTTGCAAACTCATTTATTGAACAAACAGACTATGCCGGTAAAATAGAATTGGTAATAGCCGATGCTCAAGAATACATGAAAACGATTACCGACCCGATAGATCTTATTTTTATGGATGCCGATAAAAAAAATTACCTCAATTACTATCATTTAGCAATTGACAAATTAAATACCGGTGGATTAATTATTGCAGACAATGTATTGTGGAGCGGAAAAATTACTATGCCTGAAAGTGCTATGGATAGGGAAACGCAGGCATTACACGAATTCAACAATTTTGTGCACCGGGATGCAAGAGTAGAAAATATATTATTACCTGTGAGAGACGGCTTAATGGTAGTCAGAAAAAAATAAATGTATCATCTCCCGCAAATCATCGCGAAAGAAATTTTAGGAGTAGTAGTTAAACTGTTAAATAAATAAACTACTTTAAATCTTTAAAAATCTCCGCCATCAGCGAAATCTGCGGGCCATAAAACAAGTATATGAACACACTAAACATCATTTTAACAGGCGCTACCGGCATGGTGGGCGAAGGCGTATTATTGGAGTGCATTAATAATGCGTCAGTGGAATCGGTTCTTGTAATTGGCCGCAGGCCTTGCGGGCACACGCATCCAAAATTAAAGGAAATACTTCATCAAGATCTTTCTGATCTTTCTTCCATCGAAAGTCAAGTTGTAGGCTATAACACCGGGCTTTTTTGCGCGGGAGTGACATCCATAGGTAAGAAAGAGGGAGAATATACTAAGCTTACTTATACACTTACTCTTGGCTTTGCAAAAACACTTTCTAAACTAAATCCCGACATGTCTTTTTGTTATGTATCGGGTGCTAAGACTGATAACAGCGAGAAAGGCAGCAGTATGTGGGCAAGAGTAAAAGGTAAAACAGAAAATGACTTAGCTAAATTACCGTTTAAAGCTGTATATAATTTCAGGCCCGGGATGATGAAGCCTACGCAGGGACAAAAACATGTATTGCCTGCTTATAAATACGTTAGTTGGCTATATCCTATTATTAAGCTTATTGCGCCTAATGTTGCCTGCACATTAAAAGAAGTTGCTTCCGCCATGATACATGTTTCTACAAAAGGGTATAAAAAAAATATTTTAGAAGTCAGTGATATTATTGCATTAGGCAAAGCATCCTGATCTTTAGGGCATGCCCCTGCAAAGAGGCAGCAGGGTCGGTCTTTCCGCTGCAATTCCCGCATGAAAAATGCGGGAGATTTTCGCTGCAATACCTCATGCATAACGTACAATTTTATTAAAACTCATTAACAAAATTCCCGCCGTTTTATAGTATTTCTGTATCTTTGAGCCTTAATTTACAAGGTTTAACAACAGAAAAATAATTATGGCAGCCATAAAATATTCCGAACAATTAGCAGATGTTGAAGCAGCAAAAAATTTAGGCCTTTTGCCGGAAGAGTTTGATCGCATCAAAGAAATTTTAGGTCGTACGCCTAATTTTACGGAAGTATCTATTTTCTCTGTCATGTGGAGCGAACACTGCTCTTATAAAAATTCCATTACCTGGTTAAAAACATTACCGAAAGACGGTCCGCATATGTTGGCAAAAGCAGGTGAAGAAAACGCCGGCTTGGTAGACATTGGCGACGGTTTAGGTTGCTGCTTTAAAATAGAATCTCATAATCACCCAAGCGCTTGAGAGCCATACCAAGGCGCTGCAACAGGTGTTGGCGGCATTAACCGCGATATTTTTACGATGGGTGCCCGCCCTATTGCTCAATTAAACTCACTGCGTTTCGGCGATATCAATTCTCAAAAAACACAATGGTTATTAAAAGGCGTTGTGAAAGGCATTGGCGATTACGGTAACGCCTTTGGGATCCCAACAGTTGGCGGCGAAGTGTTTTTTGATGAATGCTATAACGTAAATCCTCTGGTAAACGCCATGAGTGTAGGTATTGTGAAAGAAGGAGAAACAGTAAGCGCCACATCTTACGGCGTTGGTAACCCGGTTTTTATAGTGGGTTCATCAACCGGTAAAGACGGTATTGCGGGTGCTGCCTTTGCGAGTAAAGACCTGACAGAAGATTCTGCTAAAGATTTACCTTCCGTTCAAGTAGGCGATCCGTTCCAGGAAAAATTATTATTGGAGGCAACGTTGGAAGTAATTAAAACCGGCGCCGTTATTGGCATGCAGGATATGGGCGCTGCGGGCATTACTTGCTCAACATCTGAAATGAGCGCTAAAGGCGAACACGGTATGAACATTTGGCTGCACAAAGTTCCTACACGTCAGGCGGGTATGCATCCTTTTGAAATTTTATTATCAGAATCGCAGGAGCGTATGTTGGTAGTAGTTGAAAAAGGAAAAGAAGCTTTAGTGCAAGCAGTATTTGATAAATGGGATTTGAACTGTGCACAAATTGGAGAAGTTACTGCGGGCGACCGCTTAAAATATTACATGAATGATGAGCTCGTGGCCGATGTACCTGCAGACGTATTAGTATTAGGCGGCGGAGCACCTGTATACACACGCGATTACAAAGAACCTGCGTATTATGCAGAATCAAAAAAATTCAACATTAATTCCATCATTGAGCCTAACGACTTAAAACCGGTGATGCAGTTCTTAGCAAAATTGCCAAACCTGGCGAGCAAGCGTTGGATCTATAATCAATACGACAGTATGGTTGGCGGCATTAACATGAGCACCAATAAACCGAGCGATGCAGCTATTGTAAATGTAAAAGGAACAAAGAAAGCATTGGCCATGACGGTGGATTGCAACTCCCGTTATGTAAATGCAGACCCTGAAGTGGGCTGTGCTATTGCGGTAAGTGAAGCTGCACGTAACATTGTGTGCAGCGGCGGCATACCAAGTGCCGTAACTAACTGCTTGAATTTCGGGAATCCTTATAACCCTGAAGTGTACTGGCAGTTTGTTGGTTCTATTAAAGGAATGAGCAGTGCCTGCTTAAAGTTTAAAACTCCGGTAACAGGCGGTAACGTTAGCTTCTATAACCAATCGAGCTATGAAGGGCCTGTGTTCCCTACGCCAACTATTGGGATGATAGGGATTTTAGAAGATAAATCTCACCAAACAACGTTAGATTTTAAAACAGAAGGTGATGTGATTTATTTGATCGGCGAAAGTAAAAATGATATCTCATCTTCTGAATATCTATACAGCTTTCATAAAACAAAAAATACACCTGCTCCGTTTTTTGACTTGGATACCGAACATAAAATACAAGCGTGTATTATTTCATTGATCAAAAACAGATCAATTCATTCGGCACATGATGTAAGCGACGGCGGCTTATTTATGAATTTACTGGAAAGTGCTATGGTAAATAATTTAGGCTTCGAGATTAGCTCTGACAGCACTGTTCGGAAGGATGCCTTTTTATTCGGCGAAGCGCAAAGCAGGGTGGTTATTTCGGTAGCAGCCGATAAAACTGCTGCGTTAGAATCAGAATTAAAAAAACAGAATGTACAGTTTACTAAGCTTGGATCCGTTAAAGGAAGTAACATTGTTATTGACGGAACTGATTACGGTTCGGTAAGCGACTACAAACAATCGTTTGATACAAGCATTGAAGGATATTTAAATTAAAGTTTAGTACCATGAAGTTGGAAGAGGAATTAAGAACAGAAAAATTTAAAACTGTGCAACAACGTGCCGCCTTAAGCATTTTATTTACTTCTAATTGGATAGAGGAAAAAACAAACGAATGTTTTAAAGAGTCCGGTATTTCGCCTGAACAGTATAATGTATTAAGGATCTTAAAGGGTCAGAAAGGCAAGCCTGCCAACTTATCTACTATCCAGGAACGTATGATCCACCGCATGAGCAATGCCACCCGATTGGTAGAAAAACTAAAGCTCAAAGGGTATGTGAACCGCGTGATCTGTGAAGACAACCGTCGTAAAGTAGAAATTACCATTACGCCTAAAGGACTCGATCTTTTAGAAAATCTTTACCCCAAGCTGACACATATAGAAACTAAGCTTTTTGATGCCCTTTCAGAAAAAGAAACTAAAGAGATCGGCATATTATTAGATAAACTTCGGGGATAATACCCTGTATAAAGGGTGAATTAAAATGATTGTTAAATATTCTTAACTACTGTTGTATATACAATAATTGTTGTTACATTTTTTATACAATTTAATAAAGACACTTATGAAACATATATTTCACTCCGCAGAAACAAGAGGACATGCTAATCACGGTTGGTTAGACGCTCACCATTCATTCAGCTTTGCCGGCTACCAAGACAAAACCCGCATGCACTTTGGCGTGATGAGTGTTTTAAATGACGATAAAATTGCCGTCGGGATGGTCTTTGGTTCACACACGCACGACAATATGGAAATTATTACCATCCCGTTAGAAGGGCAATTATTACACAAAGATAATATGGGTAATACCGGTGAAGTTATTTTACCGGGCGATGTGCAGGTAATGAGTGCAGGTACGGGTGTTGTACACAGCGAATACAATAACGGCAAAACCGATCTGAAATTATTACAGATCTGGTTATTCCCGAATAAACAAAATGTAAAACCGCGTTACGGGCAAGTGTCCTTAAATGTAGCGGACAGACAAAATAAATTTCAACAGGTTCTTTCTCCAAATGAAAATGATGAAGGGGTGTGGATCCACCAGGATGCCTGGTTCTTTTTAGGGAAATTTGATAAAGACAAAACTGAAACGTACCATATTAAAAAACAGGGAAATGGTGTATATGCCTTCATACTAAGTGGTAGCGCTACTATTAACGGACAAGTGCTAAATACAAGAGACGGTTACGGGATATGGGAAACAGAGGCGTTCGATATTAAAATGAATGCCGATAACACCGAAATTTTATTAATGGATATTCCGATGGAATTGCCTTTATAAGTTTAATTAAATTTCAATATTGGCTGCTCGTCATACTGAACTTGTTTCAGCATCTCACTTTACACATGGTGAGATGCCGAATCAAGTTTGGCATGCCTGAGAGGCAACTATAATTCTTCGTCTGATATGTCTTTACATACAAAGCTCTATTAATTGCATAAATTATTTTACATTCGGTAAAATTTTACTTCATGAAATTTGTCTTCTCTTACTTATTTATTTTAAGCATACTTTTTGTAGATGCACAAACCAATAAAGAATTATCTGTTTCATTGATCGGCAAGCTGCAAAGAGCTCAGTACGACAGCTGTCAGCCAATGTTTGATACCTCGGTAAGTAACCAAATAAACAGTGAAATGCTAAAGAACATTTGGGAAGGTATTCCCAAATACCTGGGAGAGTATAAATCCTATACGGATGTAAGCTCCGAAAAAAATGACTCTGTTGAAACCGTAAGTGTAAGGTGTGTATTTGCCAAAACAAAAATGGACCTGAAGCTTTCGTACAATAAAGCACAAAAAATAATCGGGATCTTTTTTGTTCCTCCCAAAAATAACCTGGCATACAATTACCCGGAATATTATAAATCTCATAAATTTTATGAATTGAAACTCACGTTGAAATCAGGTAAATATGAATTACCGGCGGTATTATGCATCCCTAATAATATAACAAACCCGCAGGTAGCTGTATTAATTGCAGGTTCGGGGCCTAATGATAAAGATGAAACCATCGGACCAAATAAACCCTTAAAAGATATTGCGGTAGGATTAGCATCGAACGGAATAGCAAGCATCCGTTATGATAAACGGACACTTACCTATAAAAGTGAAATGAGTAAAAACCAGGATCATATTGGTATTGAAGAAGAAGTAATTGAGGATGCTTTAAGCGCTGTAAACATGATTCGCAAAAATCCTTTAACTTCAAAATCTAAAATTTATATTGTAGGCCACAGCTTAGGCGGAATGTGCGCGCCGTTAATTGCACGCAAAGCAAAAACAAACGGTGTTGTTTTTTTGGCAGCAAATGCAAGGCCGTTAGTAGATCTGTTGGTTGAACAATATACTTATATTCTGGGCTCTGACAGCCTTGACGAGGCAGAAAAAAAAGAAATTGAAAATTTAAAATCCCGGGTAAAAACGGTAAAAGATCCTAAACTTTTAAAAACGGCTGCGGCTGATCAGTTGCCCCTTAACCTGCCCGCTCATTACTGGCAATCTATAGAAAAATATGACCAATTGAATACGGCAAGAAAATTAAAACAACCCATCTTAATTTTGCAGGGAGAACGCGATTATCAGGTTACTTTCCCTAATTATGAGATCTGGAAAGTAATTTTAGCAGGTAATTCTAAAAATAAATTTATTTCCTATCCAAGCTTAAACCATTTGTTTATGAAAGGCGAAGGGAGGCCGGGTGCTGCGGAATACGATATACAGGGCAACGTAGATGAAAAAGTAATTACGGATATTACCGAATGGATCAAAGCTAATTGATCGCTTCTTAAATTTAACTATTCTTTTTACCGGCATTTATATGGAAGCCTCTCTAATTTTAAATTAGAAAGATGGCCCTGTATGCCCCTATAATCAAGAAAACAAAAATAATTTCAATTATCCTGTAACTTTTTTGTAACGGGCAGCGTCCTATGTTCAAAATCTGCAGAATACATCAAATTAACCATACTAAAATATAAATTATGAAACCTTTTATCCTCTCCTCTCTTTTATTATTTGGCGGTATCACTGCTCAGGCACAAACCACACAAGTAAGAGATATAAAACCATTTACAAAACTGGAAGTATCGGGTGCTGCCAACGTTCAGTTTACGCAAGGCGACTCTCTAAAATTAAAGGTAGTAGCCGATGAATCTGAAATTAATAACGTTTACACGACTATTGAAAATGGAACGCTAATGATAAGAGGCAAAGGCAACTTTAAAAACGGCTACAAGATA
>JBBRHI010000036.1:0-11776 GCA_038222995.1 Bacteroidia bacterium
TTTGGAACATTTATTTATTAAACCCGCGCTTCAATAACGGCTCAATAATTATTAACACCATTTTGATTTTTCAACAAAAGTGGTAAAAAAGGGTTAAAAGTGGTAAAAAGTGGTGAAATTTTGATATTTTTGACGCTATTCAAACCAAACCCACCAATGACAAGCCTTATAGGAGAATTTGATTGCAAGGTTGATGCTAAAGGGCGTTTCATGTTTCCTGTTAATCTCAGGAAGCAACTGGAAGAGGTGTTTGAAAAAGGATTTGTCATAAACCGAAACCTCCATCAAAAATGTTTAGTGCTATACCCGATAAATGAATGGAATAAACTAAACAAAAAATTAAGCAAGCTTAACCGACTCATAAAAGCTAACGATGTTTTTGTAAGAAAATTTACAGGAGGGGCTACTTCCGCCGAAGCTGATAATACCGGGCGCGTATTACTGCCTAAAGCGTTAGTAGACTATGCAGACATTAAAACGGACATAAAAGTATTGGGAAGTAATAATGTTATTGAGATCTGGGATAAAAAAATGTATGACCATTTCTTAGCGCAGGATGTTGACATAGAAAAATTAGCGGAAGACGTATTGGGCAACTTAAATTTTAATGATGGAGACGATGAGTAACGCTTATCATATCCCCGTTCTTTTACAACCTTGTATTGAAAGCCTCAACTTAAAACCCGACGGCACATACGTGGACCTTACTTTTGGCGGAGGCGGACATTCCAAAGAAATATTAAAACACCTTTCGGATAAAGGAAAATTATTTTCGTTTGACCAGGATGAAGATGCTAAAGCCAATGTACCCGACGACAGGCGATTGACTTTTATACCGCATAATTTCAGGTACATCAGCAATTATTTAAAGCTGTACGGCGTTACAAAAGTAGACGGCATTTTAGGTGACTTGGGTGTTTCTTCTCACCAATTTGATACAGGCGAACGCGGTTTTTCTATCAGGTTTGAAGCTGAGTTGGATATGCGAATGAACCGGAAAAGCGATCTCACTGCAAAAAAGATTATCAATACGTATGATGTAAAAAAGCTGACGCAGATGTTTAGGGAATACGGAGAGGTGGATAATGCGTATAAGCTGGCCAATATCATTTTTGAAGCAAGGGTTAACGGAAGTATTGAAACGACTGACCGCCTAAAGGAAATAATAAAAGCATGCACGCCGAAATTTGAAGAGAACCGATACTTAGCTAAAGTATACCAGGCGATACGTATTGAAGTGAACCAGGAAATGGAAGCACTGAAAGAATGCCTGACACAATGCGTTGATCTGTTGAAGCCAGGAGCACACTTAGTAATAATGAGTTACCATAGTTTGGAAGACCGGTTAGTAAAGAATTTAGTTAAAACAGGAAATATAGAAGGGAAGGAAGAGAAGGACCTAGTGTTTGGAAAAGTAACCCGATACTTTAAAGCATTAACGTCGAAGCCCATTGTACCGGGTGAGGAAGAGATTGCGGAGAATCCAAGGGCAAGAAGCGCGAAATTAAGAGTAGCAGTTAAGTTATAAAGAAGGAAGTTTTTTGTTTTAAGTTGCCGGGCAAATTCAGTCAAACAACACTATTGAAACAACAAACAACTAAAAAAAGTGGCAAACAAATTTAGAGACATATCCGAAAAAGAAGAACTGCAGGAACTGGAAGAGCTTGTGGAACTTGAAAAACCGGCTCCTGTTGCCAAGCCTTCTAAACCCGGAAAAAAGGGAGTGCTTGCAAAAGGCTTATCTAAAATTTTTGGCGGAGCGTTTTTAAGTGATGACAGGGCAACACAGCATATTCCGTTTATACTGTTCTTGGCTTTTATAGCCATTTTATATATAGCGAACGGTTACTATGCAGACGATAAAATAAGAGAGGTAAATAAAGTAAGTAATCAAATTAAAGAATTAAGAACAGAGTACATTTCATCAAAATCAGATTTAATGTTTATCAGTAAACAAAGCCAGGTAGCGGCGGCTGTAGATACGCTAGGTTTAAAAGAACCGGTAGTAGCGCCAATGAAAATAGAGATGGACAGCATTAGGACAGTTGCAGTAAGCAATAAAGAGTAGGAAGTTGGAGAGTAAGCAGTAGACATTGAGAGAAAAAGTAAATAATAATAATATATAAATCTGTGTGATCAGCGAGATCTGCGGGAACAAATGGAAACAAAAAAAGACATATTATCAAGAACGTATTTAGTGTACATATTTTTATGTGTGTTTGCTATTGCTATTTTGTATAAGATCTGCATTATTCAATTTAAAGAAGGCGACGAATGGAAAGCCAAAGCGGAAGCCTTTAATACAAAGGTGTTTGAGATAGAAGCGGTAAGAGGAAATATTTTTGACGTCAACGGAAATTTACTGGCAACCTCTCTCCCCTATTATGAAGTGGCGGTTGATATTAATGCACCCTCCATTGATAAAAAATTATTTGACGCTAAGGTTGATTCTTTAGGCTTTATGTTATCAGAACTTTTTAAAGACAAAACTTCCAAGCAATATAACAGGATACTACGCAAAGCAAGGAAAAGCGGTGACCGTTATGTAGTATTAAAGCGCAATGTATCTTATAAAGACCTGCAAATACTTAAAACATTCCCCATTTTTAAAAGAGGGAAAAGAGGAGGTTTAGTAACTCTTCAAACCAATAAGCGCGAGCTTCCTTTCCAGATGTTAGCTGCAAGAACAATTGGTTTATCAAGGCCGGGCATTAAGCCGGTTGGCCTGGAAGGAGCTTTTGATACAACGTTAATGGGTGTAAGCGGACAACGCTTAATGCAAAAAATTGCCGGTGATGTATGGCGACCTATTAATGATGAGAATGAAGTAGAGCCGAAAGACGGCAGCGATTTAATTACAACGATCGATATTAATATACAAGACGTGGCCGAAAATGCCTTGGAAAAAACGTTAATTAAAAATAACGCATCGCATGGCTGCGCTATTTTAATGGAAGTTAAAACAGGCGCTATTAAAGCGATTGCAAACTTAACACGCAACGGAAAAGATTCGAGTTCTTACTCGTATTCAGAAAATTTAAATTACGCGGTGCTAAATGCTACAGAACCCGGTTCAACGTTTAAGTTGGCTTCTTTAATGGCGGTGATTGATGAATACAATGTAAGTCTTGATGAGAAAGTACCTGTAGGAAACGGTGAAGTAACCTATTACAATAAAACGATCAAAGATGCGCATCCGCCGGCTGAGCCTGTGTTAACACTTCAGCGTGTGTTTGAAACCTCTTCAAACGTTGGTGTGGCAAAAACAATCATGAAGTATTTTTCTAAAGATCCCCAAAAATACGTTGACAAGATCAACTCCTTTCATTTAAATCAAAAGCTGGGTTTATCAATCCCCGGCGAAACTTCTCCTCTAATTAAAAACACGAAGAGCCCAAGTTGGTCAGGTGTTACCCTTGCTCAAATGAGCTATGGTTATGAAACCTTATTAACGCCTTTACAAATCCTTGCTTTTTATAATGCGGTGGCCAATGATGGCAGAATGGTGAAGCCGCGTTTTGAAAAAGAAATCATAAAAAACGGGAAGTCGGTTAAAACATTTACCACAGAAGTTTTAGCAGAGCAAATTGCAAAAAAACAAACCATCGAGAAAGCAAAGATCATGATGGAAGGCGTGGTGCTAAACGGCAGCGGGAAAGGGCTTAATATTACTGCTTTTAAAGTAGGCGGAAAAACCGGGACCGCGCAAATTGCAAAAGCCGGAAAAAAAGGATACGGTGTAGCCGGCGATCGTAATTACCAAGCTTCTTTTGTAGGGTATTTCCCGGCCGACAAGCCTTTGTACACTTGTATCGTAGTAATCTATAATCCGAGTAAAGGAGCTTACTACGGCGGTTTAATTGCCGGGCCGGTATTTAAAGAAATCGCTGAAAAAGTATACTCAATCAGTTTAGATTTTATGGAGCCTATAAACAATAAACAAAATTTATTAACTAAAGCTCCTGCAAGCATCAAATCTAAAAACGATGAAATGTTGATTGCTTCAAAAGCATTGAAACTGCCTGTAAAATCAGATGCTACTGAAGGCAATTACGTTTCAAGAAATCTGATAGACTCCACTTCGGTTGCATTAGTATCAAACAATTTAGAAAGCCAGCTGAAAAAAGGAATAGTACCGAACTTAAACGGGTTATCTGCTAAAGATGCTTTGTTTTTACTAGAGAATTCGGGCTTCCATGTAAAGCTTTACGGGATGGGATCGGTAAAAAAACAATCCATTGAAGCAGGACAACGGTTTAACAGGGGGGATAAGATCACGCTCATACTGAGTTGAGACTTGAGATATAAGACAATAGAAGTGAGAAAATAAGAAAAAGAAGTGAAATTATTAAGCGACATATTATATAAAACAAGACTTGAAGAAGTGGTTGGTTCTACTAATGTAGCGATCTCATCAGTGGTGTTTGATTCACGACACGTTAAAAAAGATTCGTTGTTTATTGCTACGAAAGGAACAGCGGCTGACGGACATACATTTATTGAAAAAGCTATTGAAAGCGGCGCGGTTGCTATTGTGTGCGAAGAGTTACCTGAAGTTAAAAGAGATACTATTACTTACGTTAAGGTTTTAAATTCATCAGAAGCTTTAGGGTATATTGCCTGTAACTATTTCGACAATCCCTCCGAAAAATTAAAACTGGTAGGAATTACCGGCACTAACGGTAAAACCACTACCGTTACGCTTTTATTTAATTTATTCCGTGGTTTAGGCTACAACGTGGGTTTGCTATCCACCGTTGAAAACAAGATTAATAGCACCGTAATACCTTCTACTCATACTACACCTGATGCCCTAACGCTTAACGAGCTACTGGCGAACATGGTAGAGCAAGGCTGTCAATACGCGTTTATGGAGGTGAGCTCTCACGCTATTGTTCAACATCGCATTACCGGGATTAAATTTACGGGTGCTGCTTTTTCTAACATTACGCATGACCACTTAGATTACCATAAAACCTTTGATGAATATATTAAAGCGAAAAAATTATTCTTTGACCATTTACAGGATGATGCTTTTGCTTTAACCAATAAGGACGACCGCAATGGTATGGTAATGCTTCAAAACACAAAGGCCAAAAAATATACTTACGGCTTAAAATCAGTGGCAGACTTTAAATGCCGCGTGGTAGAAAATCATTTGAACGGCCTATTATTGAATATTGATAACCGTGAAGTTTGGGTAAAATTAATAGGGTCCTTTAACGCCTATAACGTTTTGGCAGTATACGCTGTTTCTCAGTTACTAAAACAAGATCAAACCCAGGTACTAACAACACTAAGCAATTTAAATTCGGTAGAAGGCCGGTTTCAATATATTAAATCAAAGACAGGGATCGTTGCTATTGTTGATTACGCGCATACGCCTGATGCGTTAAAAAATGTACTGGAAACCATTAAAGATATAAGAACAGGTAATGAGCAGGTAATTACTATTGCAGGCTGCGGCGGCGACCGTGATGCCTCTAAACGCCCTATCATGGCTCAAATAGCTTGCGAATACAGCGATAAGGTGATACTGACGAGTGACAATCCCAGGACTGAAAACCCGGAAACTATTTTAGACCAGATGCAAGCGGGGATTGACCCTGTGAATGCTAAAAAAACATTACGCATCAGCGACCGTAAAGAAGCTATTAAAACAGCAGCAGCTTTTGCTAAGGAAAGTGACATTATTTTAATTGCCGGGAAAGGCCACGAAAAATACCAGGAAATAAACGGTATAAAACACCCTTTTGATGATTTTGAAATAGTGAGAGAAACCTTTAAAACACTAGATATATAATATGTTCTATTACCTATTCCACTACTTAGATCAACACTTTAATTTCCCGGGTGCAGGGGTGTTTCAATACATTTCCTTCAGAGCGGCGTTAGCTTTATTAAGCTCGTTGATTATTACGATGGTATTCGGTAAACGCATCATCAATTTTATAAGACGTAAGCAAATTGGAGAGACCGTGCGCGAATTAGGCTTAGCGGGCCAGAATGAAAAAACGGGCACACCAACTATGGGCGGTTTAATTATTTTGGCGGCTATTATTATTCCCACATTACTATTTGCAAAAATTCATAATATCTATATTGTGCTAATGCTTATTTCAACAGTATGGTTGGGTAGTATTGGTTTTATTGACGATTACATTAAAGTATTTAAAAAGAACAAAGAAGGATTACAGGGTAAATTTAAAATAGTAGGTCAAATAGGAATCGGCTTAATCGTTGGTGCCGTATTTTATTTTCATCCCGATGTGGTTATTAAAGAACGGTTAACAGCCAATCAACAAAGCGCTTATTCGTTTGATGAAGCGATCAGCGGTAAAAAGGATCTTTCTATTCCAAAATATGCTCATGATCCCATTAAAACACTTAAAACAACCATTCCGTTTGTAAAAAATAATGAATTTGATTATACCAAACTATTATCCTTTATGGGAGATAATGCCGTTAAATACGGTTGGTTAATTTTTATTCCTATTGTTATTTTAATTGTAACGGCTGTATCGAACGGTGCAAACATTACAGACGGTATTGACGGGCTTGCTGCCGGAACAAGCGCCATCATTGGCACAACACTCGGCATATTGGCTTATGTAAGCGGTAATACCGTGTTTGCCGATTACTTAAACATTATGTATATCCCAAACACCGGTGAGCTCGTGGTGTTTATGGCTGCTTTTGTGGGAGCGTGCGTGGGCTTTTTATGGTACAATGCTTTTCCTGCACAGGTATTTATGGGCGATACGGGAAGCCTGGCAATTGGCGGTATCATTGCGGTGTATGCCATCGCTATTCGTAAAGAATTATTGATCCCTATTTTATGCGGGGTGTTTTTAGTGGAAAATGTATCGGTAATACTACAGGTGTATTATTTCAAATACCAAAAAAGAAAACACGGATTGGAGTTTGCTAAAGCCAATCGCTTATTTAAAATGGCACCATTGCATCATCATTATCAGAAATCAGGATTTCATGAATCAAAAATTGTGATGCGCTTTTTCATTATAGGAATTATGCTGGCGGCACTCACTATTGTGACCTTAAAATTAAGATAACAAAACATTGAATAAACGAATTGTCATATTAGGTAGCGGCGAAAGCGGTGTAGGCAGTGCAATATTAGCACAGTCGAAAGGGTTTACCGTGTTCGTATCCGACAAAAGCTTCATTAAAGAAAAATATAAAGCAGAATTAATAAGTCATCATATTCCGTTTGAAGAAGGACAACATACAGAAGAACTAATATTAAATGCTTTTGAAATTATTAAAAGCCCCGGCATTCCTGATAAAGTAGAATTAGTAAAAAAAGCAAAGGAAAAAAATATTCCCGTGATCTCCGAAATTGAATTTGCCGGAAGATATACTAATGCTAAAACCATTTGTATTACAGGAAGCAACGGAAAAACAACCACTACTTTACTTACCTATCACATTCTTAAAAAAGCAGGCTATAACGTCGGCTTAGGCGGCAACATAGGGAAGAGCTTTGCCTACCAAGTAGCAACAGAAAATTTTGATTACTATGTTTTAGAATTAAGCAGCTTTCAACTAGATGGCATGTTTGAATTTAAAGCAGACATTGCCATTCTTTTAAATATTACACCTGATCATTTAGACCGTTACGATTACAAATTTGAAAACTATGTAGCGTCTAAATTTCGTGTGACTCAAAACCAAACTAAAAAAGACTATTTCGTGTATTGTGTAGATGATACCACAATGGATGAATACATGAAATTACACCCCGTTAATGCACAACTCATTCCTTTCAGCATTAAAAAAACTGTAGAAGGCGACGGCGCTTTTTTAGAAGAAAATAAAATAACCCTTAATTATAATAATAACCCTAAACCCTTAACCATGACCATTGAACAATTAGCGTTGGCCGGTAAACACAATGTTTACAACTCCATGGCTGCTTCCTTAGCAGCAAGTATAGTAAATATACGCAAAGACATTATCCGCGAAAGCTTAGAGGATTTTGTAAATGTTGAGCACCGCTTAGAATTTGTTGCCTCTATTAACGGCATCGAATTCATTAACGACTCTAAAGCAACCAACATTAATTCAACCTGGTATGCCTTAGAAAGCATGCAAAAACCAACCGTATTAATTCTTGGTGGACAAGACAAAGGAAACAACTACGGTGAATTGGTTGATTTGGTGAAAGAAAAAGTAAAGGCCATTGTATGTTTAGGAGTGGATAACAGCAAAATCATTAAAGCTTTTAAAGGCTCTGTGGAAACTATTATGGAAGCCGGTTCAGCTACAGAAGCTGTTGCTATGACTTATAAATTAGCTACTAAAGGTGATGCCGTATTATTATCACCGGCATGTGCAAGTTTTGATATGTTCCAAAATTACGAAGACAGGGGCGCACAATTTAAAGCAGCCGTAAGATCATTATAAATTAAACTAACTATTAACCGTACTATAATACATTACATGAAAGAGATTATTAAACAGCATACATTCAATAGTTTAACTTCTTTTACAAGAGATACAGAACACAGCATGGAAGTAGTAGCTGTGATAAATGACGTAACTTACATTAACGACTCTAAATCTACAAGCCCCAGGTTAGCCGCTGAAAGCGTTAATTCCATTGATGCTGAGCTGGTATTAATTATTGGGGGAGATGACAGCAAGAACGATTATTCATGGTTCACATTTACCAACTACTACAACATCCGCACCGTAATTTATTACGGCCGGCGCATTGCCGAAATAAAAAATGTATTTAAGCAGCATGTGATGTTAGTCATCGTTGACAATTTAGAAAATGCCGTGAAGTTGTCGAAAACTAAAGCGTTACCAAACCAGGCCGTATTATTTACACCGGCATGTTCAAGCAACGATGCGTTTGATAATTTTAAGAACAGGGGTAATAAGTTTAAAGAGTTGGTGCTGAAGGAAGAGACTGAAGAGACGAAAGGGAGTTAAGATAGAAGGGCCAGAAAAGAGTTAAGAGACGAAAGAGATGTCATACCGGCCTTGTTTCAGCATCTCATGAGACCCTGAAACAAGTTCAGGGTGACAGAACCGCCAAATAATTAAACAAAAACAAATGAAACAATTTGCTTATTTAAAAGGAGACAGGGTTATCTGGACTATCGTGTTCCTGTTATCGTTGTTGTCTATACTCGTGGTGTATAGCTCCGTGGTAACGCTTGCCAATAAGTATAAGCAAGGTAATGCAGAAACTTATTTGATAAAACATTCCATTACAATAATAGGAGGGATTTTTATCATGTATTTTATTCATAAGCTGCGTTACACTATTTTTTCACGCGTTGGGCAGATAGGTATTTTTTTAGTAGTTCCTTTATTATTGTTTACCTTGTTAAAAGGGGTAAGTGCCGGTGAAGCAAGTCGCTGGGTTGAAATTCCGGGGTTAGGGTTAACATTTCAATCATCCGATATTGCTAAGATCATTTTACTGATCTTTGTAGCGCGCACCATCACTGTTAAGCAAGGTCAGCTCAATGATCTTAAATCTGTTTTAAAATATATCATTCTTCCTGTTAGTGTTATTTGTGCTTTAATTCTACCGGCTAATTTTTCTACGGCATCTTTATTATTTGTGTGTTGCCTGTTTACCATGTTTGTTGGCGGCATCCATATAAAGATCATCATGAAAATTTTAGGGATGTGTTTTATCGGGGCCATCGGCTTTTTAGTAATTGTATGGTATGCACCGGAAGCTATCCCGGGAGGAAGGGGACCAACCTGGAAAGCACGTTTAGAAAACTTCAGTAAAGGCGATTCAAAAAGTAATTACCAAAGCGAACAAGCAAAAATAGCTATTGCAACAGGCGGCGTTATAGGCAAAGGCCCGGGTAACAGCACACAGCGTGCATTTTTACCGCAGGCCTCTTCCGATTTTATTTATGCTATTATTATAGAAGAGTACGGATTATTTACGGGGTTTATTATGCTGTTCTTATACATGATCTTATTATTTAGAGGAATACGGATTTTAAGAGATTCAGAAAAAACATTCGGAGGCTTAATGGCCGTAGCTCTAAGTTTTAGTTTAGTATTCCAGGCATTAATAAATATGGCCGTAGCGGTAAATTTATTTCCCGTAACCGGCCAACCCTTACCCTTGGTGAGTATGGGAGGAACCTCTATTTGGTTTACCTGTATTGCCATTGGCATTATATTAAGTGTAAGCAGGGCAAACGAAGAAAAAGAAGTGATAGCTGAATAAATAACATGCAACCCTGAGCGGAGTCGAAGGGAAAAACAAAAATGAAACCATTAAAGATCATACTAAGCGGCGGCGGCACAGGCGGGCATATATTCCCGGCAGTTGCCATTGCCAACGAATTAAAAAAGCTGGTGCCAAATGTTGAGATCCTATTTGTTGGCGCCTTAGGTAAAATGGAAATGGAAAAAGTGCCTAATGCCGGCTACAAAATTATAGGCGTGCCCATTGCAGGCATTCAACGAAAATTAACGCTTGCCAATTTAAAATTACCGTTCCTTATTATTCGAAGCCTATTAAAAACACGCAAGATCATTAATGATTTTATGCCGGATGTTGTGGTTGGTACGGGAGGGTATGCTTCCGGTCCCTTGCTGAGAGCAGCCGTTAATAAAGGAATCCCTGCACTGTTACAGGAACAGAATTCTTTTGCGGGGATCACCAATAAAATTTTATCAAAGAAAGCAAGTAAGATCTGTGTAGCCTATGAAGGCATGGAGAAGTTTTTTCCGAAAAATAAAATACTACTCACAGGTAATCCCGTGCGACAGGATATTCATGATATTAAACTTAAAAGAGGCGAAGCCTTAGAGTTCTTTAAATTAAGTTCTAATAAAAAAACAATATTAGTCATTGGCGGCAGCCTTGGGGCGCGCACTATTAACGAAGCTATTGGCAGTAACCTTCAAAAACTGGTTGATCAGAACATTCAACTGATCTGGCAAACCGGGAAGGCCTTCTATCAAACAGCTCTCGAAAAGTCAACATCATTTTCCAACGATGCCATTTATCCTTTAGAATTTATTTCGAGGATGGACCTAGCTTATGCTGCCGCGGATATTGTGATCTCACGAGCAGGGGCAAGTTCAGTTTCGGAGCTCTGTAACATAGGCATGCCAAGCATTTTAGTTCCTTCACCTAATGTAGCGGAAGACCATCAAACAAAAAACGCCATGGCATTGGTCAATAAAAATGCCGCTATTCTTATTAAAGACCATGAAGCGCATTCTACATTAATACAAACGGCTGTTGCTTTATTAAGTAATAACGCACACCAAGTAACCCTAACCAATAATATCAGTCAAATGGCGTTTCATAATTCGGCAAACGTTATTGCCTTAGAAGTATTAAAACTGGCTCACTACCCGATCTCTTAAATGACTATTCTTAATTATAAATTATATTATTTTCTTGGCGTTGGCGGCATTGGTATGAGTGCCTTAGCGCGCTACTTTAATCATTACGGCAAAACGGTTTACGGTTACGATAAAACCAAAACAACCTTATGTGCCGAGTTAGAAAGTGAAGGCATCACCATTCATTACGATGAAAAAGAAGAATTCATCAAAGAATTATTTTCAAAATACAATAAGGAAGATATTTTAGTGATCTATACGCCCGCTGTCCCTAAAGAGCATAAGGAGTTTGTTTATATAGAAAACAATGGATTCAACTTGAAAAAACGCTCCTGGGTATTGGGTTAGATCACCAAACAATTTAGAGCGATCGCCTTTGCAGTCACTCACGGAAAAACAACAACGACTACAC
>JBBRHI010000037.1:0-11776 GCA_038222995.1 Bacteroidia bacterium
AGTTGATAGTAACGCCGCCTTGCTTTTCTAAATACTTTAATAAAATGCGGGTGAGTGCACCGAAGTTAACGTCTGTGCCGGTTTCCATCCGTGTTGCTGCCACTTCACTTCCGGGGTCTCTGCCTTCCATTACCAAGGGCATCCATTCTTCCAATTGTGCCCACTTTTCAGAATAGTTCATGCCTGCAAATAACGCGTGATCTTTTAAAGCGTTCCAACGTTTTTTTAAATAGAACACATTATCGCCGCCCCATACAAAACTCATATGCGGAATATTACGAATAAATGCATCGGGCGAAGGAATGGCTTTTTTTTCTACAAGGTATGACCAAAACTGACGTGAGATCTCGAACGACTCCGCGATCTTTTCAGCTTTCGAAATGTCAATAGTGCCATCCTCACGTTCAGGCGTATAATTTAATTCGCAAAAGGCTGAGTGCCCTGTTCCTGCGTTATTCCAGGCATCAGAGCTTTCTTCGGAAACAGCGTCGAGGCGCTCAAAAATCTCAATGGTGATATCGGGCTTTAGTTCTTTTAAAAATATACCAATGGTGGCGCTCATAATTCCTGCGCCAATTAAGATAACGTCCGGGTGTTTTATATCAGAAGGTTTCATGCCGTAAGATTATAGATTATATTGTTATGAAGGATCATATTAACATATTTTTAATATTTATTAAAATAGATGACGCGTAAAGAATAATTTTCAGAAAAATTAAAGGTTGGCGTCGTCTTGCTTTTTTATATCTACCGTTATTTTATCTGAAACCATATAACCGGTTTCATACATTTTTACCAACAAAAAGAAAAATGAAATCAGGAAGGGGCCTATTACTAAACCGATAATACCAAAGAAAGGTATGCCTATAATAACGCCGATGATAGTAATTAAAGGATGGGTATCTGCAATTTTTTTAGAGATGAATTGCCTTAAAAAATTATCTATTAAGGTTACCAGAACGCCGCCCCATATAAGGATTCCTATGCCTGCTACGTTGTGGCCGGAAGACAGTTCAATAATAGCAGCCGGCACAAAAATAATGGGAGCTCCTACCACCGGCAAAAAACAGACAAACACGGAGACAATGCCCCAGAATAAAGGATCGGGGATGCCGAAAATTAAGAAGCCGGTACCTACAACAATTCCTTGGCTTAAGCCGATTAGGCCTTGCCCTATAATATTGGATAGAGTAATATTTTTTAATTCGGTGCCAAACCTCATGCTTTGTTGCGTGCTAAAAGGAAGGTATTTGATAAGCGCAGATTCAAAAACATCATAAGATTTAAACATAAAGAACAACGTGAAATATAAAATGATGAGCGTAATAAATATTTTTAAAGCACTGTTTAGGAATACGGAAAACGCGCCTATGGCCCATTTAGAAATATCGTTTATCCCGTTTTTAAGCATTTCTTTTATATCTATAGATGCGCCCGTATAACTGTGTACCCTATCGATCATGCCCGTTAAAAATTCGGGATGTTGCTGGAAGCCGATAAGCTTATTAATAACCATAATGCTCAATCCTGTGAGAGGAACTACAATGATCAAAAATGAAAGAGCTATAACGGTTACCGCACTAAGTGATTTACTCCAGCGTTTCTTTAATAAAAAGTATAAAAATAACGGCCTGAATAAAGTATACATGATAACCGCCGAAAGTAGGGCGGTGAGAATATGAAGGGAACAGATGAAAAGGAAAAGGCCTACCAGGGTGATAAGCAACAATACTATATTTTTACTTTGTGCAGAATTGTAAATAGATTTTTCCTGTAAATTATTCATGATGATGCTATATTAGGTATTCGGGTTTATGCTTTACTAATATAATTATTATTCCGGTACAGTTATATTCGCTTCAGTGTCGCGGGTTATGGCTTTTCCGTCGGCGTTATATACGATAATTCCTTTACTGTTTGTTTTAGGGTCGGCGTACACAGCTTTATAATTTTTACCGTCTGCTTCCCATTTAGCCTGCACGTTCGGAAATTCTTTTTGGAACGTTGTTTTAACGGGTGCCGGTACACTTTTAAGGGTAAGCGTGGCAGTAGCAGGTGTTTGTGCTGAAGCTTGTGCTCCGAAGAACAGCATTAAGCAAATACATAATATTTTCATGATTATTAATTTACACTATACCATAAAAGTTTGATGCCGGAAAACAAGAAGAGAGGGCGTCATTATATTAAAGTGTGGCCTTAAAGGTTGAGGGAAGCCGGGGAAATATTTAACCATACCGTTTTGGCAAGGTAAAATAAAAAGTATACATCAATTGTTATAAGATTCGCATCCGGGAAAAAAGCATCTGCATAACGTTATCCCTTAATAAATCAATAAATCTCATAGGAGCTCTTTAGGGCTACCACCATTTACTACCGGTCAGTCTGGTTAATTCAATCTGCCCAATGCATTTCTGATATTCAAAATTTAAAGCCGATAACTTAATTCGCTGCAAAGTGGTTAAAGCGTTAATATATTCTATCTGAATAGCAATGCCATTTTTATACCTCGAATTAGTTTGCTCTAATGCTTTTTGTGCCTGGTTAATTTGTCCTTGGATATTTACGAGCCTGTCAGTGTATGAGTTAATATCAGCAGTGGCTTGCGCTATATCACGTTCATAATTTCTTTTTAAGGTTGTAATACTTAAATTATTTAAGGTTGTAGTCGCTTCAAATAATTGTTTTTGTTGCTTATATCTGCCTCCCTGGAAGAGAGGCGCCGAAAAACCTACACCTAATAAGTAATTAAATTTAAGGTCGTTAATGTTTGGCTGGTAACCGTTACGCATGCCCGCGTTACCAAGTATGTTTACCGACGGGTAATAGCTGCGTTTATTAATGTCCCAGTCATGAGAGCTAAGCAGGTTCCTTTGCTGGGCCATTTTAAAATCAAGATTGGTTTGCTCAGCTTGCTTTACCAACTCCTCATTACTTGTAACGTTCGTATTGCCGTCGGAGAAATTAAAATTCGGTTCAGGCTGATTGATACTATTTACGCCTGTGCAATACATTAGTAAGTTTTTTTGTTTTTCGAGCATCGTTTCCAATTCAACTTTTCTGTTTTGCTCAGCATCAATATTGCTGTTAATGGTTAACACGTCCAGCTCAAGTGCATCGCCGTTCTTTAATTTGTTTTCGCTTTGTTTTTTTGTTTGGGCTAAAGATGATAAGATGGAATCCTGTACCGTAATAGCACTGCTGAGGTAAACGATACCGTAATAAATGCCGGCCACTTGTGCCGCCAACTGGCCTTTATTAAATTCAACATTATCTTTTGACTGTTGTATTTCCGTTTTACTTTTATTAATAGTAGCTCGTGCTCTTCCAAAATCCAATACCTGGTAGTTGAAGCCGAGTCCGAACGTGACGTTATTGTTTGGCTGAAATTGAATAATCTTATCAACACCCGGCGCAACAGGTAACGTGATCTTACCAACGGGAGTGATGTAGTTATAGGATCCTGTAGCATTAACCGAAGGCAATAAATAAGTTTGCGCTACATCAAGTCTTTCTTCCTGGATAGCCACATTTTGTTGCAACTCATTAATACGAGGATTGTACGAAAATGATTTGTTAACCAATTGTACAAGTTCGGGATTAACGGCTTTTTGAGCTTTAGCGTATAATGCCATTACTAAGAAACCGGCTATTGTTATTAATTTATTTTTTTTCATACTATAGTCTTAATGTGATTCTTCTGCAATTTTTGCCTGTGTGGCAGCGTCTATTTTTTTTGTGGAGAGCATTAATATAAAAGGAATCGCGCATACAAAAAAGATGCTGATCAGCATAAAGCCATCCAGGTAAGCCATAAAAAAACTCTGCTTGCTGATACTGCCGTCAATAACTGATAAGGCCGCTTTTTCGGCAGTGGCAGGATTAATGCCTCTTGCCATTAAGCCGTTTGTTATTTGTGATGCCCGCCCAATGTACTCCGGATCGCTCGCTGTAATATTGGTAATGAGGTCGTTTTTATGTTGCGCAAATCGCGTAGTAACATAGGTATTCATTACGGCAATCCCAAATGATCCGCCCAACTGCCTTAGCATATTGGTAAGCCCGATGCCCGAAGACATTTGCTGAGGCTGTAGGCCAACGGCAGCCTGGTTAATTAAAGGCACAATCAAAAATGCGGTGCCCGCCCCTCTAAAAAGTTGCGGTATAATAAACCAGCTCCTTGAAACATCCGGCGTGGCCCATGAACTTGTAATGCCATGAAGGATAAAAAAGATGAAGCCTAATACTACAAAAACAATCGGTGAGGTGCCCGACCCCATGCGCTTACCAATAATTGGCATAAGCGGCAACGATATAAGTGCACCCGGCACAATGCCTAAGCCTGCTTCGGTAGGCGTAAAACCCAGCACGCGCTGAACCATAACAGGGAAAATAAAAACCGATCCAAATAAGCCGAAGCCTGTAACGAAAGTGAGAATATTACTGGCCAACAAATTTTTGCTTTTCATAACACGCAGGTCTATCAGGGGCGCTGCAATTTTTAATTGCCGCCATACAAATACTAACAAGCCTAAAATAGCAGTAACGGTTAACATCCTTATGGTGCTATCCTCAAACCAATCGTCAGACTGGCCTTTTTCTAAAACATATTGCAGCGAGCCCACACCAACGGCTAAGCAAACAATTCCAAAATAATCGATGTAGATGGCTTTTCTGTTAATATTAATTTCTTCGGGGCGTTTCAAAATAAATTTGTATGCCAAGGCAGTAGCTAAAATGCCAAAGGGAATGTTGATGTAAAAAATGAGCGGCCAGGAATAATTATCTATAATATAGCCGCCCAGCGTTGGTCCTATAGCAGGGCCTAAAACAATACCCATACCAAAAAGCCCGGAGGCCATTGCTTTTTTTTGCGGCGGAAAAGCATCAAATAAAATGCCCTGCGAGGTAGATAACAAGGCGCCTCCGCCAATTCCCTGAATAAAGCGCCATAATACAAGCTCCCATAAGCTTGATGCTTGCCCGCACATAAATGAAGCAATTGTAAAGATGATGATAGAGGTGATGTAGTAATTTTTTCTGCCGAAGTAACGCGCTAAAAAACCGGTGAGCGGAATAATGATTACGTTGGCAATAGCATAGGCTGTAATGGCCCAAGAGGCATCTTCTATGGTAGCGCCAAGATTTCCGCTGATATCAGACAAGGCCACATTGATGATGGAAGTGTCAATAAGCTCCATAATAGCAGCTGCCACCGTGGTGATCACAATAATGGTTCTTTGTGTAGATGTTAATTCCATCTTTACTTTATTTTATGTGCACGCTCACGCCCACGCTCATGCCTGCTTTCAAGATAGATTGCACGTCTTTTATGTTTTCAATTTTTATTTTCACGGGTACCCTCTGTGTTACTTTCACAAAATTACCCGAAGCATTATCAGGCGGTAATAAAGAAAACCGTGCACCTGTGGCCTCGCTTAAACTTTCTACTTTTCCTTTCACTTCCATATCGGGATAACCGTCTATTTCAATTTTCACTTCCTGTCCAACTTTTAAATGTTCAACCTGCGTTTCTTTAAAATTGGCAACTACCCAAAACACATCGTTGCTTACAATGGTCATTAAGCTCTGGCCCTGTTGTATCACCTGTCCTTTTTCTAAATTACGTTTACCGATTTTACCGTTAATAGTCGAGTAAATTTTAGTATACGATAAGCGAAGTTGTGCCTGATCAAGCATCGCCTTGCGGAGTTCTACGGCTGCCTTTGCTTTTTCTATCTGGGCATTGCTTGTTGCATTTTGACTGTTGGCCAGTATTAATTGTTGGTCGTTTGCATCAAGCTGCTTACGAGTTGTTTCATAATTCGCCTTCGAATCATCAAACTGTTTTTTTGTAATAGAGCCTTCCTTAAATAAAGCTTCATCACGAGCAAGGTCTGTCTTTGCTTTGTCGAGCCTTGTTTTTTGCACATCAGAATTGGCCTTAACAACACCTGAGTTAGCACTGCTGTTACTAAGGTTAGATTGTGCCACGCTGAGATCTGCCATAGCAGATAAAAGGTCGGCTTGGGCCTGCTTAAC
Organism: Bacteroidia bacterium; assembly: GCA_038222995.1. GTDB lineage: Bacteria > Bacteroidota > Bacteroidia > B-17B0 > Aurantibacillaceae > UBA4416. The sequence goes on from JBBRHI010000037.1 coordinate 6,040, forward strand.
CGCAAGGATATGTTCGCTGTCATCAATTTTTAAAATAAGCTGCCCTGCTTTAACGTCTCCAAAATCTGTAATGCCCATAGAATCTACGTAACCCGAAACCCGGCTAATAACAGGTAATGTATTGGTTTCAATTTGTGCATTGTCGGTGCTTTCATAATTACGGGAATGTATATATGCCCTAATTCCTAAAAAGGCACCTACGCCTATAATAACAGGCAAAATAAAAATAGCTTTATTTTTCTTTTTTGGGATAGTCGATTCGGGAGTTGATGTGGTTTCCATTCAGTTTTTATTAATTTTTGGTAAAAGTAAACTTAGTTTACTATATGGTCAAGATAATTGACTATTTTTTTTCTTATATTTGTGTCCTATTTTATTCAATTAACTGTAAATCAATAAAATAATTTAATGACCGCGAACAGAAAAGCATTAGAAAAGGAATTGAATAGACTTTCGGTAGATAAAGAATACAATTTTGCCAGGATTTTATCACATCTTAAGAAACATTTTGATGAGTGGTGCATGGGCAACTTATCGAGAGAGGGGTACCCTGATATGAAAGTAGGCTATATGGCTTTCCTGATGAATATAGGCTCTGAAGGAATTACGAATAATGAGCTGGCAAAAAAAATCCGTGTCACCAAACAGGCAATGAGTAAAACATCTAAAGAATTGCAAAGCCTTAATTTGATTGAGTTGACTCCAAACCCCAATGATGCGCGAAGCTCTCTGATTACTTTAACCACCCACGGCTTAAAAATGGTAATTCATGCCAGGTTAAAAGTAAATAAGCTTTCAGAACAATATATAGCCGCTATCGGTAAAAAAAATTACAGGGAGACCATGGATAATTTAAATAAAATTATTCAGGTCCATTTTTCAATGGAAGATGATTTTACTAATTAATCGTCAAATGAAAAATATTCGGTTACAGTATTAATAAAAACAGCCCTTGCAACGCAAGGGCTGTTTTTATTCTGTGGCTCCGGTAGGAATCGAACCTACATCAAACGTTTAGGAAACGCTTATTCTATCCATTGAACTACGGTGCCTGTTATTTTGAGCAAATGTAATATTTTTAAAATAAAAAAGCCACCCGTCATTTGGTGGCTTTTGCTCCCTCTCCTGGGCTCGAACCAGGGACCCCATGATTAACAGTCATGTGCTCTAACCAGCTGAGCTAAGAGGGAATCTTTTCCTTATTAAGGAGCGCAAATTTAATATCTATTTTATAAATAAACAATATATTTGTCAAAATTTTTATAATCCTTTTAATATGAGTCTTTTAGTTGTAGGTACAGTAGCTTTCGATGCCATCGAAACTCCTTTTGGTAAAACCGATAAAATAGTAGGCGGTGCGGCAAGTTACATCGCTTTGGCATCTTCTTATTTCTGTAAACACATGAGCCTGGTATCGGTTGTAGGAGATGATTTTCCGAACAACTTTTTAGATATCTTAAAATCAAAAGGTGTTGATCTTGCTGGCTTACAGGTTAAGCAGGGAGAAAAATCTTTTTTCTGGAGCGGGCGTTACCATAATGATATGAATTCACGCGATACGTTGGATACCCAATTAAATGTATTGGAAAACTTTGATCCGGTTGTTCCGGATAATTGTAAGGACGTTGATTTTTTAATGCTTGGGAACCTAATGCCTTTAGTACAACAAAAGGTGTTGGACCAGTTAACCAAACGGCCTAAATTAATTGTATTGGATACCATGAATTTTTGGATGGACATTGCAATGGATGAGCTGATGAAAACCTTAGCGCAGATTGATGTGTTAACAATTAACGATTCGGAAGCACGCCAGTTATCGGGAGAATATTCTTTAGTAAAAGCGGCACAAAAAATATTAACCATGGGTCCTAAAGTACTGGTGATTAAAAAAGGGGAACACGGCGCTTTATTGTTTAACAAAGAAGAAGGGTTTTTTGCACCGGCCTTGCCTTTGGAAGACGTGTTTGACCCTACAGGCGCGGGCGACAGCTTTGCAGGCGGCTTTATAGGGTACTTGGCGAAAACACAAGACATCAGTTTTGAAAACATGAAACGCGCTATTATTTTTGGCTCGGCAATGGCAAGCTTTACTGTAGAAAAATTCGGTACGGAGCGTTTATTGAATTTATCTGATAAAGATGTACAGGAACGTGTGCAGGAATTTATTGACCTCGTTCAGTTTGATATTTCTTTAGTATAGTAATATTTTTAATTTTTAAACTTAAACCTCTTCAAATTTGAAGAGGTTTTTTTATTGAAATCTATTTTCCTTTTGCGTACTTTAGCCTAACACATCGGTTTTATGCGTTTTAAACTTTTTATACTTGCTTGCTTTATTATTTGTTGTTCGTTTGTGTTTCAAACAACAGACCCTGTTTGCATAAAACTTTCGGATAAAGAGAGTAAAGTAGTAATAGATAATTTCGCAAACATTTATATTATTTATTACGATGAGATAAAAAAATACAGTCCCGCAGGTATATTCTTAAAAGCGTTCAGTAATAAGCAGAACGGCAAAATTGAAGATATGGATGTAACTAATCCATTAAAGATCCTAGTGTATTACAGGGATTTTCAACAGGTTATGTTCTTGGATGACCAACTTACGCCAACCAGTAACATTATTTCACTCGAAAATGTCGGCTATGAACAAACATCTTTAATTTGTACGTCTGTCAATAATAGTTTTTGGCTTTATGATAAACAAAACAATCAGTTACTGCGATTCGATTCGGACCTTAAAGAATTGGTTAAAACAGGAAACCTTAAGCGGATTTTAGATATTAATATTAAACCTAACTATATGAGGGAACATGGTAATTATCTTTATTTAAACTGCCCCGATGAAGGCATTTTAGTGTTTGATATTTACGGTACGTTTTATAAAACTATTCCTGTTAAAAAGCTTAATGAATTTAATATTGTGAACGGAAACATTTTTTACTTCGAAAAACCGGCGTTAAAGGAATACCGGGCACAAACATTTAATACGGTCGAAAAATTGTTTCCTGATACGTTATTAAAAAAAGTATACTGGCAAAATGATAAGTATTACGAAATATACCGCGATTCTTTAGTGGTTAAACAGCTTCCTAATTAGGAACACTCTTTTTTGCGTTTTTTATCATTATTTTAGTCGTCTATTCATTCCGCTTTGTCGATTTTTTTACTATTTTTGTTAAAAACCATTTTAGCTTATGTTAATCAAAGAAAACCAATCCATATTAATTCCTGTGGACTTTTCTAAACAATCGCTTGTAGCAGTGAAGCAATCGTACAATTTAGCCAAATTCACCAATTCTAAAATTGTACTGATGTATGTGTCTGCTAAAAGTGAAACGGAGCATAAAGACGATTTGGAAAAACTTGCCGCACAAACACGCACCGAAAGCGGTATGCAGGTTGAAACCATGAATCTTAAGGGAGATATATATGAATTGACCGATAAAAAAGCGGAAGAGCTTGGAAGCTCACTCATCATTATCGGGCTTGATACACAAGTAAAATTCAGAAGCTTTATGGGATCCAATACAGCGAGTAAATTTATAAAAAACGCGCCATGTCCCGTAATTACCGTTCGTTCGTTAGAAAACAAAAATACCTGCAGAAATATTGTATTGCCTTTTGATATGACACCTGAAAGCAGGGAAAAAGTGCCTATTGTTGTACAATTAGCTAACTATTATAAAGCAGATATCCGTATTATTTCAGTGTTCAGCCCCAACGATCATAAATATGAAAATGAACTGTTGCCTTACTTACAGCAAATTAAAAAATTTATAAAGGAAAAAGGCGTTAACTGTACCAATAAATCTATCCCGAGCAACAACGTGGCCGAAGCAGTTGTGGATTATGCCAACAAAAACGATTGTGATTTAATTGTGCAAATGAATAAAAAAGACTTGAGCATTGGCGAAATGTTCGTTGGTGCGATGTCGCAAAAAATTGTTGATCTGAGTAATATCCCCGTATTATCCATTAACCCTATGAAACGAGAGAGCTTAAGCAGCGGTATTCACTAAAGACCTTTCCAGATGATGAAGTATATTAAACGATGTATACTTGCCTTACTCATACTCATCATTCTTTTACTTACAACAGTATTTGTTTTAGCTACTTTTTATAAAAAAGAAATAGCATCGGTACTCATAAATAGTTTAAAGGCCAATTTCGCTTTAACCTTAAAAATAAAGACTATAGACGTGTCTTTGCTGGATGATTTTCCGCAGGCGTCCATAAAATTTAAAGAAGTGTACTTAGATAATGATCTGTACAAAGCGGATGTACCGCTTTTAAAAGCAGGGAGTTTATCCATATCCTTTAACCTGCGCAAATTACTAAAAAAAGAATTTGAGATCAATGCTGTTTCATTGCAGGATGCGGAAATAAACCTTGTAAGAAACAAAGACGGCACCAAAAACTTTAAATTTAAGGATAGAGATACAGTGGTGAATGAGCCGAACCCCGGCGGATTGAATTTTGATATCCATAAAATTACGGTTGAGAACACCACTTTTAAGTTTATTAATTTAGAAAAAGATCAATTAATTGATATTGATTTTGTTGAGAATACCATACGATTAAAAAAGCAAGCGGAAGGCTTTGAAATTGCACTAAAGGGGAATATAAATGTGGGCGGTTTATTATTTAACCGTCGTAAAGGAGAATTTTTAAAGAATACTACCGCTATTGTTGAATTAAAAGGAACTTTGTTTACAAGCAATAAAACACTTTTTATTCATGAACCGTCTTTCATTGAAATTGATCAAATAAAGTATTCGGCAAACGCTTTTATTCAGCTTGGCGAAGAAAAAAAACTGGCTTTAAAAATTGAATCTAACAATATATCCTATCACAAAACCATTAAATTGCTTAATAGAAATATGGGTAAAGTACTTTCCAATTTTTCAATCGATCAACCTTTGCAGGTGAGCTTTTTATTGATGACCAACCTTGGCGTTAAGCAGGATCCTATTGTATTGGTAAGATTAAAAAGCAAAGAAAATAATATCACCATAGGTAACAGTAAAATACCTTATTCCGGCGTTTCATTTAAGGGAACCATTCTAAGCCTTGATTCTACTAAAACCAAAGGTGATGAAGAGCATGCTACTCTGGTGTTTTCACCTATTAAAGGAAATATATACGATGTGCCTTTTACGGCAGCCGTAAAATTAAAGAGCTTTACAGATCCTTACATTGATATTGCCGCTTCTCTTTTTATAGATGCCGGTAAAGTGAAACTAAAAGCTTCCGACGAATTTGATCTTAAAGGAAATTGTATAGCAAACCTCCACTATGCAGGCTCTACTAAAAAATTAAATAAGAAAGAATTTTTAGGCCCTGATATGAAACTAAAGGCCAACTTATCATTTAAAAATTTCAGCTATAAGGAGCATCATAAGCCTTATGTATATACCGTCAACGGCAAAACGTTTCTTACCAATACTGACCTTAAATTTTCCGGGTTGGTATTAAGCACAGACGGCGGTAACGTAACATTGGCAGGCAAAGTAGATAATTTTGCACAGTATGTTTTGGGCCTGACTACGGGTTTAAAAATTAACATTAATGCTTATACTAATTTGTTTGATGTGACCCCTTATATGACTAAAAAATCGACCGATACAAAGCAGGTAAACACATCACAAAAATCGGTTAAACAAATAACGGATGAAAGTGTGTTTGATTTTAATGTGTCGCTTAAAGCAAAAAAAATGCTCATACGTAAAGTGGT
>JBBRHI010000038.1:0-11757 GCA_038222995.1 Bacteroidia bacterium
CCCCAGTTTTTGATTTTCAATAACAATATTTAAAGGTATTGTTTCGTAGTTCCTTTTGCCATTATCATCTTTATAAATAGCGAAAAATAAATTAGTTCCTTTAGCAGCTTCTACATATTTATTCCCTTTATTACCATTAATACCAACATTAAATTTATTTCCCTTTGCTTCATAAGTTCTAACTTTAATAATAGGATGGTGAAATTTTCCATTATTTAAATCAGTTATGTTTTTATTTAAATCTGCGATACCATCCGCACAAAAGGCTAATTCATTATGTTCAGTGATTTTTCCATCTTTGATTTCATTATATTTTGCAAGATGTTTTAATAGTATTTTTTGAATACCTGTATCAGTAATATTTTCTTCAATTATTTTTGAAGTAAAGGATTCATCTAATTTGACTCTTGAAGCAACATTATCGTTATCAAAATAATATAAATCTATTTTTGAAACATCTTTATTATTCCACTTATTACCAAGGTTTTTAAAATATGTTTGAATTTGAATTTTATCATGATTTTCGGCAACTAATTGTTTTATTTTTTGTTTTAAAGACTTTTCAACTATCATGTCTACACTATCGACAGCGGAAATTAGTTGCACGCCTTTTTTTATCTTCTTTAATGAAATTAAACCCGAAACCGTTTCCTTATGCATAGGCTTTCTTATCGCCCAATTTCTTCCTTCTTGTTTTACAATTCCTTTTTTTAACAGCCCATCATCATCAGTAATCCATTTTTGATAATAATTTACTGTTTTATTAATTACTCGTAAATTTTGTTTAAAGCTAATTATAGTCGTTGATATTGATTCTTTAGCTTGTAATGTAAAATTGTCCCAAGGCTTTCTAAACTGCCATTTGTAATTTTTATTGGTAGCATCATTGTATTTTTTTTCACATAATATAGTTCTTAAATCAATTCGTTTATTCTCTGCTTTAGCGTAACTATTGTTTAAATAATTAATGTGATTCTTTGTTGCACAAGCAATAATTAAAGCATCTAATGCGTGATGGCGATGGTCTATTCGTTTTTTACTAAAACCTCGCTGTAACTCTAATGGAACTTGAGTTTGAAAAACTTTTTTACCATCTTTATTTGTCCATTCACCAAAATTAGAACTTGTTGTTAGTTTATTTAATCTTTCAAATCGAGGAGTAATAATATCATTCCAAACATCGTTCAGTCCCCAATCTTTTTTTAAGACAGACGTTATGTTTCCATTACTTGAAACAATATGTTTTGACGTACTTTCCTGCTCGTCATCTTCACGGACAATACTTGATAATAAATTTTTGACAACTTTACTAATGTATCTACTATCATTTAATTGTCTTTGTATAAAAGATTCTGGGATTTCTTCCATCATTAGTTTCGCTAACTTTCCTCTATTTTTACTATAGTTACGCTTTACATTATCTTCATATTCAGCCACTGTAAAAACGGTTACTGTTTTCCCAAAATTTAATTCAATTTTTTCACCTTTGTGATTACTAATAAATTCGTATCCAGTTTGATTTGCTTTTAAATGATTTACTTCTGCCTCGCAAATTATTTTATTACTTAACGAATCATCAAAATAGCGTGACTGCGGAATGATATGTTCTATTTCAAATGCAGGTGTAAATAATTTATTTAAAGGAATCATTTCACCGGTATAAGGGGAGCGATATTTTTGTTCTAACCAAAGTTTATACTTAATTAATTCTGATTTTGTTGGTTGTGCTGATTTACTAATTTTTAAAATATCATCATCAATAGTTAGATCAGAATTTAAAACTCCCTCTTCATATATTTTTAAAATCTCTTGTTGACTAGGAGAGTAAGGCCGAACGTTTGTAATATCTTTATCGTTTAAAAGCTCACTTAATAATGCTTTGATACGCAAGTTAGTGTTTTCGTTTTCAGAATTCTTTTCAGACATTGATTTTCTAACTCCGGCAGGATTTTTCATTTCTCTACCAAGCTCTATATGTATTTCAGTAAAGAAATTTTCTTGATTATTTCCATAAGTATTCCAAATATCTTTTACAACTCTTAATGTTTCTGTTAGTACTTGCTCAACAATTGGATTACGCAACGAATGTTGCTTAAATTCTTTCAAGAAGTTATCAATATCTTCTGGCTTTTTCCATTGCATGGCATTAGCATCTTCCGAATGTCTATCATAAACTATATAGCTGATTAGCCAAAGTGGTAATGCTTTAAAATGTTTTATATTAGTTAAATTAATTGCTTTATCACGTACTATATTTCTTATTTTTTCGTCAAACTCGCCGTCAATAATTTTTTCAATTCTATTTTTAGTTTGAGTGTGAATAGCTTCTTCATCCCAATATTTACCCATGCGCATTAATGGCAATAGTTTTTTTATTGCCTTTTCCGAATAAGAACCATAATCTTTATCAAATGGTTTTATTTTTTTGAATACCTCAATAAAGCTTTCATGTAAGTTGTTTTTTGTGGCAAACGTCTTTAAAGCAGATTCTATTTCATGCTTATCTTCCACAGAATATAAAATATGCCATAACTCTAATTCTTTTTGTTTTGTTAAAAAACCGGCAGATACTCCGTCAACTTTAGATAAACGATTAATCATTGTGTTGTGCGTGTCATTACAAGGATATAACTTATCTTCAACAAAATTCCAACGATATTTTTCAACATCCTTTTTTAAATTAAAGACTGGATATTTTAAAAAAGATTTCTGTTCAATGTCTTTGCGCGTGTTTAGCCAATCAAATAAATTAACGATATCTTCTTCAGATTTAAGGAATTCGGGCGTTACATCAACATCATTGCGCAGTTTACCATTTACTATTTTTTCTTTTTCATAAATTTTAATGTTTTGTACAAATTGCCATAACCTAAACTCTTGAAATAATGGATGTGATTTTGGAATACATTTAATGGATTGAATTTCTTGTTTTCCATTTTTTAAATAGAAACGGCTTTCAAAAGAACAATTGCTAATTAATGATTTTTTACTTTTTAAAGGGCGCTGATAAAAAATAATGTCTTCTAAAAACAAGTAAATAAAATCGCGATTTTCTATATTTCCTCTGTGAGCGTCATTGTTTTCATAGAGCTCATTAATACAGAAATTATACAATTCTTTATTTTGTAATTCAGTATGTAATTCTAGTTGTTTAGATAGTATTTTTTTTAGTTCTTCTTTATAAAACTTTCGTTCAATAGTACGAATTAATTTTCCTTTTATTTTTTGATTTGGATTTTGCAATAAAGTGTCATAAATATATGAACCTACAGTTTTATTTGAGTTTTCAATAAACTGTTCTGTTTTTTGTTTAATTGCTATCCAATCTTTTTCTGAATTAACAGCTTTATAAGTTAGCTTTAGTTCACCATTTTTGGAAATTGATTTTGTTACAATAAACTCTTTAGTTTTATCAATCCAATCTTCTATCTTAACGATTTGCCTGTCGTATTTCCAACCATTATCAAAATATACATCATGTAATTTATCTTTTTTGCCTTTAATAGTATCTCCAGTATCAATAACATCTTTTACTTTTAATATTTCAAATGATTGTTCTTTATTTTCATCGATTTCATTTTCTTCACCTCGTAATTGATAATAACCGCGTTTTTGGTTAAAGTTCAAAAGTAACCAAGCTAATTCTTCTTTTTCAATTTTGGCAGTTAATGCTTTTTTACGTAAATAATATATTGTCCAATCGTAAGGAACTTTTTTATCATCAAGAACTAAACTGGGTTGATGTATTTTAAAATCAGAAAGCATTTCTTCAAATGATGTTTTGAAAATAAATTCAAAAACAACCTTATTTGTTAATTTATTTTCAAATGGTTTATAAACTAATTTTGGTTCAGCTTCCGGGATAAATTTTCCGAAATTTTCCTCAAAATCAATTTTGCTTGCGTAATGTTCAGGTAAAAAACCAAGTATATTTAATACGCGATGCAACCTTTCTCTCCGCAATAAATTGCGTTCTAACAATCTTCTAACTCCTCTGTATCCTGTCCTTTCTGCTGTTTGAGACAGAGAAACACCTTTGTTAAAATCACTTAAGATATCTTGAGGCATTGGAATGATACGACTTCCTAAACCAATAATTTCGCCTTTTTTATTTTCAGAGTCTTCATTAACTAATGCCCAACCAAGGGAATTGGTTCCTAAATCCAATCCTAAAATCTTTTTTACCATATATTAAATTTTAATTTATATTTGTATCACATTTTGAAAGCAAATCACAATAAGGATTATTCCGTTGTGAAAACATCCAAAGCGGGAAGCAATTCTCGCTTTTTTTATTTCTTCAATCCCTCCAATAATCTCTCACCAAATTAAATATTAACTTTTACATCCATGCACGTAATTTTACGTGGTTTGCACATTCATTTTGCTTTTTAACAATTAATTGGGACGGGGACAGGTTAAAAGGCGGTTTTATAACTGTAACTTTTTTTGATACACTTATTGTTTATCAAATATAAGCGTATTTGCATATATTTTCAAATTACCTTTATTTATAGTGCTTTAAGAGGTGATAATTTGCTGGGGCATAAAACACAAATGTATCTTTTTATGATACATTTATTTATTGTGCCTACCATTGGCAACCTACCTAAACAAAAAAAGAGAAGCTGCAGGCTTCTCTCTTACATTAAAACGTATGGTATCAATTTACGGCAAACTTCACCGCTTCGTGCTCGTGCTCGCCGTTGGGCTGCACAAACACTACCCTAAACCAATAGAAGCCCGCAGGCACCGTAACGGTAAGGTAACTTATCGTGTTTGTGTCAACAACCACCCATTGGTTGTTAGCAATCGGGTCTAAGCAATACTCCCATTTATAGAACGTATCTTTTTCTGCTTTCACCCTCATCTTCACTTCGCCGGTGTGTTCGCCGCTCGATACCGTAAAACCTGCAACAGGTTTTCTGATCCCGATTTTACGAACATCCATACCCGCCAGTAAGATGATCTCTTCAGTTAAGCCGGGCAACTTTTGCACGGTCGTTTTCAGGTCGTCCATTGCTATTAAAAGCAATTGTTCCTTTTCGTCCCTGATCCCTATTTTATAGGAGTCTCCGCCTTCTGCATCCGACGCTGCTTTTTCCAGGTCGGCAATGGAGGCTAAGGCTGTGGCCAGGGCCGCAGACGAGTTGATAAATACAGCGGGGTTATCCCCGATCTGTTGCGTAATAAAACGCGATTTGCTCAGTTTCCCAAGCAGCGTTAACACGTAAAGGTTAAGCGCTATTCTTAAATTTTTCATCATAAAAAAATTTAGGCATGCTCAATTGACTCTGTGCCCGCTTCAGTCGTCGTCCCCTGCAGGGACAATTCATTTTTTGTCGGTATACCGTTACGATACAGAAGTAAGTTTTTTACCGGTTGTATAAGCGGTTCATCTATGGAACGGTTTCGGTAACACTGTTACTTTTATGTCGGATGCAAATAACAGCATCACGGATTTAGTAGAGGTGTATGAATAGGCTTTTGATTTTTATCGGGGGCGATTAGGTGGTTTAACGAAGAATAATTTTAAATGTTGCATTCCTTATTTTCTTTTAACGTTTGTTTACATATTAAACCTCATTCTTTAAAAAAACAAAAAGTATTTAGTAAGGTAAAAGGTTCTGCACACCTTGCCGGATAAGGATTTTTAGATTTTTGCGCTTAATTATAAAAAAAAGAAAGATTGCCTGCCGCAACGTTAAGGTCGATCACAAAACCGGTAAGGTTGTTCAACGGGACGTTAAGACCGGGAACGGGCACGTTAAGGTCGTTTACTTTTTTGCTATGATTAACCATAACAATGTAAAGGGTGTTTAAACCGATGTTAAGATCGGGAAAGCCAACCTTAAGGTCGTTTACACTTTTGCTAAGATCAGTCATAACAATGTAAAGGGTGTTTGATGCATCGGTAAGATCGGGGCCGAAAACGTTAAGGTCGTTTATTTTTTTGTTAAGATCAGTGATAACAAGGTAAAGGTTGTTCAACGCAATCATAAGATCGGGAGCAACAATGGTAAGATTGTTTACAGATGTGTTAAGGTTGGTAATAGCAAGGTTAACGTCTTCCAAAAAACCGTGAAGGTCTTTTTAAGAACGTTGACGTCTTCCAAAAAACCATGAAGGTATTTGTAAGAACGTTGACATATTCCAAAAAACCATAAAGGTATTTTCAAGAACGTTAAGGTCTTTCAAAAAACCATGAAGGTATTTATAGGAACGTTGACGTATTCCGGAAAACCATGAAGGTATTTTCAAGAATGGTAACGTATTCCAAAAAACCGTGAAGGTTTTTATAAGGATGCTTATTTTACGTATAAGTGTGTGCCTTTTAACTGTATCGTCATTATAGCAGTATGAAATGCAGCTTCCTTATACTCTGCTTAGCTTTATGCGTTACCGGTTATGCTCAAATAGATACGCTTACCCTTAACTTTGGAGAAACCTATCCCGATATCACGGATATGATCCACTCTTTACCCAAAACAAAGGCGCGCCGCCTGTCCATTGATTTTACAAATTACACAAGGTACTTAGCACCTTATGATCCATCGGGCAATGCTCTTATATTATCCCGAAGATCGAAACGACTTTTTGAAAAAGCAATGGAGTGCTTAAACAACCGCTTGCCGGAAGTAAAAGTGCTTTATGTATTAAACCCTACAGGCTATGGTGCTTACAGCAATGTATCGGGAGAGGTACGTATTGATACCTTATTGGCACCGATCTTTAAATTAAATTTTGCAAAGCTTACTTCCCTTACAGTTATTTATTTGGTGGGCGACGATGAAGATTATATCCGGGACCTACCCGCTGCTTTCTATAACACGCCCGTTAAAACAATACATTGCTGCCGCTTACAAAATTACAAGCTCTTAAATTTAAATGTAAAGCGTAAAAATGCTTCGGTTACAATGGTGAACGATGGACCTGAAGCGTTAGAGTTTTACTTAACGCTTGTGCAAAGTCGGTTATAAAGAGGAAAGCAGGGGCTTAAGAGAAAATAGGGATTGAAAGGATTATTTGATTTATGAGAAAAATAGGAACGAAGCGTTTATACATTTACAGCCAAACATTTGCTGCACACTATTTTTTAGGGAACAGCATTCCTAAAAACAACATGCAATAAAACCGCGTCATTGCCGTTAATGTAACAGCTCACGGTGTTCAGGCAAAGCCCTGTTCATTTAAAGCCTCACCATGTATAAATGGCTCTTTTTATTAATAGCGTACTCTTTTCCTGTCACATTAGTGTGCCAGGCCGTTATTGAGGGAAAATGGAAAACCGAAGTAGGGGCAAGCACTATTACTACATTCAACAAATCTTCCGCTATTAATTTAAGGTATATCTCGCCGAGGTTCCGATGGTCGGACGATGACCTGACGGAAGAACAGGAAAAACATGCGGCCGAATTTAAGCGAACTCGGCTCATGTTTGAATTATTATATACGCCTCCCATGCGCGACCTGTGTATGGGCGTAAACGTACAATACCGTTTGTATAAATACAAAATAGTAACCCTGGAAGCTTATGGCGGATTAAAATTCTTTTTTGTGCGAGGGCCTGAATTTGCAGCAAGGCATGCCTTTATAAAAGGGTCGAGCCACGGCGTATGGTATATTAACGGGGGCTTTATACTGCAGTTTAATTTTGCTGTGGCAGCGCCCTTTGCCGATATTGGCATTGACGGGATAATGACCCTTGGCACAGAATTGAATATGCATTCTATTTTCAGAAACCCGAAAAGAAGGTATAAGCTGCATGCAAGGCCGACAGATAAATAAATTATGTTTCTTTTTTACCTTTGTTTTGTAAAAGTCTGATAAGCTTTTATCTTTGTTATGGTGTAATAAGCCGATTGTACATTAATAAAATTTAATATGCCGTTATAAGGTATAGGCTAATCTTTAAATTCATTGACCCACACTTCATAACATAACATTATCCCGTAATAACATAGCCTTGGATTGTATATAATGCGGATGCTTCCCCGCATTAAAATAGATGTAAAAACGTTAAATCATTAAACGCTCATATATATGAAAAAACTAATACCCTTTATAACACTATTACTATTACAGAGCTTACTAACCGGCTGTGCCTCCGATAAAAAAACCGAAGACTCGTCGGCCGTTAAAATGGTAACTGATACCCTAATAAACCGGCCCGACAGCCTTCCGCATGCCGGTATTGCGGAAATAACCGCTAAAAACGTGACCCCGGAAGAAACTACGCTAAAGGATTTCCTGCTCTCGCCCGAAGGAACTAAAGGATGGGAGACGAAAGACGGGAAGGTAACCTTTGATTTTTTAAAGGACGGAAAATTGATGATTCACACCTTTGCCAAAAAAGATACGACCCGGGAAGGTACCTGGAAACTTAAAGACGGACAGCTGACCCTGTTCAGGCCTGACTTAAAGACCGCGCAAACCGATACAGTTAAAATGGAAGGCGATAAATTAATATGGGGACGTAAAGTTTACACGAGGTACAAACCAAGCTAAAATAAGTTTATCTTTGCGGAATGCCCCGCTATTTTATTCAGCTTGCCTATAACGGCGCCAACTATAACGGTTGGCAGGAACAGGATAATACGCCAAATACCGTACAACAGGTGCTGCGCCAAATGCTTTGTATGATACTTTCCGAACCGGTTGAAGTTGTGGGTTGCGGCAGAACAGATACAGGCGTACACGCCAAAGAGTATTACGCCCATTTCGATTCAGAAAAAACAAATTTACATTTACCGGAAGCCAACTGCATATACAAACTTAATAAAGTATTGCCTTACGAAATTGCCGTTAAAAAGGTGTATGCGGTAGGTAATAACGTTAGCGCGCGTTTTGATGCCCAGTACCGTACGTATGAATATTATATACACAGGGCAAAAGATCCTTTTATTTTTAATAGCTCCTTATATGTATTTGGCCCGCTTAATGTGGATTTAATGAATGAAGCGGCAGCGTATTTATTAACGGTGGCCGATTTTACAAGCTTCAGCAAAGTAAATACGCAAACTAAAACCAATAACTGTAAAGTAACCCGGGCCGAGTGGCAGCAATTAAATGCAGAAGAGTACGTTTTTAAAATAACAGCCAACCGTTTTTTAAGGAATATGGTGCGAGCCATTGTGGGTACCCTGTTAGAAGTTGGCAGAGAAAAAATAACGATCAACGATTTTAAAGTAATTGTTGCAAGCCGAAACCGGTCAGACGCAGGAATGTCGGTGCCGGGGCATGCTTTATACTTAACACACATTCACTATCCCGAAACTATTTTTAATGTCTGAAACGCCCGAAAAAAAGAAGCTGAACCTGAATTTATTAAAGCGGATCCTGTCGTACAGCAATCCCTACAAAAAGTTATTTTATGCTTCCGTGGCGCTTACCTTACTATTATCGTCGCTTGCCATTGTAAGGCCCTTATTAATTAACCAAACGCTTAATACTATTGGCGTTGAGGATCCGGGGGCTTTAAATTATAAAACAAGCACGCAAAAAATAGACTTCATTAATACAATGGGTTTATTGCTGATAGGTATTTTATTACTGGAAGCTTTTTTGCAATTCATCAATATTTACATTACCAATTTGCTGGGGCAAAACATTGTAAAAGACCTTCGCTTGCAGGTATATAAACACATCCTTAAATTAAAGAATACCTATTTTGACAATACACCTATTGGGACATTGGTAACCCGTTCCATTTCGGATATTGAAAGCTTAAGCGATGTATTTTCCCAAGGCTTTATTGTAATTGCCGGCGATATTTTAATGCTTCTTATTTTCCTGTCCGCCATGTTTTATAAAAACTGGGCCATTGCTTTAGTAACACTCAGCACCATTCCTTTACTCTTAATAGCCACCAACCTGTTTAAAAACGGCGTTAAAAAAACATTTACCGAAGTGCGTAACGCGGTAGCTTTCCTTAACGCGTTTACCAACGAGCACATTACCGGTATGCGCATTGTGCAAATTTTTAACCGTGAAGCGGCCGAGTACGATAAATTTAAAGCCATTAATGAAAAACATAAAACAGCAAATATAGGCTCCAACTGGTATTACTCTGTATTCTTTCCCGTAGTAGAAATCCTTTCTTCTATTTCCATTGCCTTATTTATGTGGTTTGCCGGCTTAAAAGCCAATACTTACAACCTTCAGCTGGGTGATATTACTTTTTTTATTATGATGATCAATATGGTGTTTCGCCCTATCCGTATGCTGGCCGATCGTTTAAATACCTTGCAAATGGGGGTGGTGGCGGCCGACCGTGTTTTTAAAGTCATTGATACCGAAGATATTATCCAGGACAAAGGAACAGTGTATGCTAAAACCATACAGGGTAAAATAGAATTTAAAAACGTATGGTTTGCTTATAAAGAAGATAACTACGTGATCAAAGATCTGTCGTTTACCATTAACCCCGGTAAAACCGTTGCTATTATTGGGGCAACCGGTGCAGGTAAATCGAGTATTATTAATTTGCTGAGCCGCTTTTACGAAATAAATAAAGGAGAGATTTTAATTGACGGCACCAATATTAACGATTACAAACTCGATGAATTAAGAAGGGCTGTAGGCGTTGTATTGCAGGATGTGTTTTTATTTAATGATTCCATTTTAAATAATATTACCCTTCACAATCCTCATATTACCGAGGAACAGGTAGTAGCAGCGTCTAAACGAATCGGCATTCATGAGTTCCTGCAAAACTTACCGGGCGGTTATCACTACAATGTAAAAGAACGCGGTGCCATGCTCTCTGCGGGGCAACGCCAGCTCGTAGCTTTTGTAAGGGCATACGTATATAACCCGCCCATTTTTGTGTTGGATGAAGCCACATCATCTATCGATTTAGAAACAGAAAAATTAATTCAAAAAGCCTCTTTTGAGTTATCGAAAGACCGTACCTCTATTATCATAGCCCACCGTTTATCTACCATTCACCATGCCGACAGCATCATTGTAATGGATAAAGGAAAAATAGTAGAGCAGGGCAATGCCGGTGACCTGAAAGATAAGGTAGACGGCATTTATAAGAAGATGCTGGAGTTTTCTTAATTAAAATTCTTTCAGGTTTAACGTATTTTCTATAACTATTCTTATCAGCATTCTATTTTACCTCTCCTTATTTTTTTAATCCGTTCAATCCGTATTATCTGTGTTCTAGTTTTTTTTCTATTGTAATCATCAGCGTTTTATACGGGTTCTAATTCCGTAAGAACCTTTACGTAATATTTTAACAAAATTGTTTTCGTAACATATTAAACCTTTCTAATTTGAGTCGGTCTTACCTGCAAATTAACTCCTAAAAAAACATTTATGAAAACAACCGTTAAAATGGCATCTTATGCCTTATTGATCGCAGGACTTTCACTTACTTCTTGTAAAAAAAATGATCCCCAACCAAAGTTGATCTCATCAAATGAAAGTGATGAATCCTCTTCATTTAACCAGCATTCTGCAGATGTTACCGCAACAAATAACAGTGTTGACATGTCGATAGATGATGCTGAAAATGCGATTGCACCTTCCGGCTTAAGCGGGCGCAGGATGTCTTCTTATCCTGGCATTTGCGGGGCTACGGTTGATACAAGCCAGATTGCCATGAAAATAATAACCATTAATTATAACGGTAATTCATGCGACGGTTTAAGAAGCAGAACAGGCTCTATTAAAGTGCAGTTAACGAGCGGTGCACATTGGAACGATGCCGGGGCAGTGCTTACCTTAACCTATACCAATTTTAAAGTA
>JBBRHI010000039.1:0-11382 GCA_038222995.1 Bacteroidia bacterium
TAAAATCCGTTTTAATTATTGGTTCAGGTCCTATTGTTATCGGTCAGGCCTGCGAGTTCGATTATTCAGGCTCACAATCTGCTAAAAGTCTTCGGGAGGAAGGAATTGAAGTGACCTTGATCAACTCAAATCCTGCAACTATTATGACGGATAAAGTTACTGCAGACCATATTTATTTATTGCCTTTAGAAGTTAAATCAATTATCAAAATATTGGAAGAGCGTCAGATTGATGCCGTGCTTCCTACAATGGGCGGGCAAACAGCCTTAAACCTAGCGCTAAAATGTGATGATTTAGGTATCTGGAAAAAATACAATGTCAAAATGATCGGCGTTGATATTGATGCCATTAAAGTCACCGAAGACCGTGATCTGTTCCGCATCCGCATGAATGAGATTGGGGTAGCGATGGCACCGAGTAAAATCGCTAAATCATTTTTAGAAGGTAAATCCGTTGCACAGGAATTCGGCTTTCCTCTGGTGATCCGTCCTTCGTTTACCCTTGGCGGGAGTGGTGGTTCGGTGGTTTATAAAAAAGAAGATTACGATGCGTTATTAAACAGGGGCTTGCAAACATCGCCCATTCATGAAGTATTGATTGATAAAGCAGTATTAGGTTGGAAAGAGTACGAATTAGAATTGCTGCGCGATAAAAATGATAACGTCGCCATTATTTGTTCTATTGAAAATTTTGACCCGATGGGTGTGCATACCGGCGATAGCATTACCGTGGCTCCCGCGCAAACACTCAGCGACAGCACCTATCAAAAAATGCGCACCATGGCTATTAAAATGATGCGCAGTATCGGTAATTTCTCCGGAGGTTGTAATGTACAATTTGCCGTGAGCGATGACGAAGAAGAAAAAATTATTGCGATAGAAATTAATCCTCGGGTATCTCGTTCTTCGGCGCTTGCCAGTAAAGCTACCGGTTACCCGATTGCTCGTATTGCCAGTAAATTGGCTATAGGCTATACATTAGATGAATTACAAAATCAAATCACCAAATTAACTTCCGCTTATTTTGAACCGACCTTAGATTATGTAATTGTAAAAATACCTCGTTGGAATTTCGATAAATTTAAAGGCTGTAACCGTGAGTTGGGCTTCCAAATGAAATCGGTTGGAGAAGTAATGGCGATTGGCCGCAGTTTCCAAGAAGCATTACAAAAAGCCTGTCAGTCGCTCGAAATAAAACGTAACGGTTTAGGGGCTGACGGTAAAGAAAACACGAATCAGGCCGAATTATTAGCGGGGCTGGAAAGACCCAGCTGGAACAGGTTATTCATGATCTATGATGCCATGAAGCTTGGCATCTCTATTAAAACCATACAAAAATTAACGCGCATTGATATGTGGTTCCTTGAGCAGATCGAACAAATGATCGCTTTGGAAAATGAAGTATCAAAATATAAATTGACCGATATACCTAAAGACCTATTATACGAAGCAAAACAAATGGGTTATGCCGACAGGCAAGTAGCGCACCTGCTGCGTTGTTTGGAAAGCGAAGTGTATAATAAAAGAAAAGAGTTTAACATTAACCGTGTGTTTAAAATGGTAGATACCTGCGCCGCAGAGTTTGAAGCCAAAACACCGTATTACTATTCAACCTTTGAAGATGAAAACGAGAGTATTCGTTCTGACAAAAAGAAAGTTATTATTTTGGGAAGCGGCCCTAACCGTATCGGGCAGGGTATTGAGTTCGATTACAGTTGTGTGCATGGTGTATTGGCAGCTAAAGAAATGGGTTACGAAACCATTATGATAAACTGTAACCCTGAAACCGTTAGTACCGATTTTAGTACTGCCGATAAATTGTATTTTGAGCCTGTTTTCTGGGAGCACATCTACGATATTATTTTACATGAAAAGCCCGAAGGCGTTATTGTTCAGCTGGGCGGACAAACCGCTTTAAAACTGGCTGAAAAACTGGAACGCTACGGTATTAAAATCATCGGTACCGACTTTAAATCACTGGATCTGGCTGAAGACAGGGGAAGTTTTTCTACTTTGTTGAAAAACAATAATATTCCTTATCCTAAATTCGGGGTCATTAATGATGCGGAAGAAGCCATTACTTTATCTAAAGAATTAGGATTTCCGTTATTGGTTCGTCCGAGTTATGTATTGGGCGGACAAAGCATGAAGATCGTCATTAACGAAGAAGAGCTGGAACAGCACGTTGTTAAATTACTAAACGACCTGCCCGACAATAAAGTATTGCTGGATCATTTTTTACAAAATGCCATTGAAGCAGAATCAGATTCTATTTGCGACGGTAAAGACGTTTATATTATTGGGATGATGGAACACATAGAACCCGCAGGGATCCATAGCGGAGACAGTTACGCGGTGCTACCTCCGTTTGATTTAAGCGACGATGTGATCAGGCAAATGGAAGAGCATACAAAAACAATTGCTCTTGCGCTTAATACCGTTGGCTTATTAAATATTCAGTTCGCTATAAAAGAGGGTGTTGTTTATATTATTGAGGCAAACCCTCGCGCATCACGTACGGTGCCGTTTATAGCAAAAGCATACGACGAGCCTTATGTAAATTACGCCACCAAAGTAATGTTGGGAGCAAAAGTAAAAGACTTCAACTTTAAGCCGACTAAAAAAGGATATGCTATTAAAATTCCCGTATTCAGCTATGAAAAATTCCCTGAAATACAGAAAGAATTAGGCCCGGAGATGAAATCGACGGGTGAAGCCATATACTTTATTGACAGCTTACAGGATGAGTATTTCCAGAATATTTACAGCGAACGGAATTTGTATTTGAGTAAATAACTTTACTTTATAAGTTAGTATGTTTACTCATGGTCTTAGGGCATTCCCTAAACGCCATGCTTCTCATTGTCAAATAGTTTTAAATTTACTAAGCATACAATTTTAAATTGTACCAAGTAATACTATGACTATGAAATCAATCGGTTTTTCTTTGATCTTATTTTTCTTAAGTGCCCATACATTCGGGCAGTTTAAGCATCTTCAAAATGCAGGCGGCGACCCGGTAACTGAGATCACTGATCCTACACAAATGAAGCAGGGTAACTGGAATTACTTTGATTCAAATAATTACAATTTCAGAACAGAGAATTATAAAGATAATACGGTTGTTTCCAACGTGTATAAAACGCCCGACAAGCCGGTAAATGTAGCGGGTTACAAACAAAAAGTAATTACAAGCTTCACTCAAAAGCCAATTAAAGAGTTGGCGGCTAAGCTGTCAAAGATAGGTAACGGTGAAATTATCATCATGGAAGACAATACTGTATTTATCCATTTTTATTATGATCGTATTAAGTCCGCAGCTACGGTTGATGCTGTAAATACAGACGATCTAAAAAAATACGCTCTTCAAAAAACAATTCTATTTTTTTAAAATATGAAACGATCTTTAAAAATAAAAACCGTTGCAACTCTTGCCTTCCTTTTGGGAACACTGTTTGCCGGTGCACAAAATCTGGTGCTCAACCCGGGTCTTGAGAGCGTGAATAGCGGTGCATTACAATGTTCTTGGTATACCTCACAGTCGCAATTTAACAGTGCCATTAATAACTGGACTTGCCCTACCGGCGGGTCTTCCGATATCTTTTCAACTACATTGGCCACTTCCTGTTTTTCGAGCCCTAACTCTACTAACTCTTCCGGTGTAGGTACTCAAGCCCCTCACGGAGGTAATGCTATGGTTGGCGGCTTTATGTATGGCTCGGGAGGTTGTACTCCTTACCGCGAATATGTTCAGGGAAATCTTTCTTCCGCCCTAGTTGCGGGAACAAATTATAAAATTGAGTTATATGTTTCCTTGGGTGATAATTGTAACAAAGCAATTTCGAACATTGGTATGAAATTCAGCGTTGCGCCGGTAAATGTGTCGAGCATGTGTGTTTATTCGGCAGTGCCTGATGTTAATTATACAGGCACACCTATTACAGATAAAATCAACTGGACAAAGCTTGAATTTTGTTATACACCAACGGCTTCAGGCTTAATCCATTTTATGATCGGTAATTTTTTTAGCGATGTAGCAAC
The DNA here is from genome assembly GCA_038222995.1 of Bacteroidia bacterium. Taxonomy (GTDB): domain Bacteria; phylum Bacteroidota; class Bacteroidia; order B-17B0; family Aurantibacillaceae; genus UBA4416. The sequence continues at coordinate 4,041 of JBBRHI010000039.1, forward strand.
ACCTTCATCAAATGTAACAGGGAGTATTAATAATGCGTATTATTATATTGATGATGTTTCTATTGTTCCTTCACCAAGCACAGCAATTACTCCCACAGTCACTTCTGTATCAAACTGCAGCAGTACAACTACAACGCTGAATGCATTACCGGCTTCCGTAAATTACACATGGACAGCGCCTTCCGGCGGAACTGTTTTATCCGGACTTCATGCGCAAAATGCTACAGTGCAGGGTAACGGCATTTATACGTTATCAATTCAGAACCCTACAGCGTGTGTAAACTCTGTAAGTACAACTACTATTTCAGTAGTTACGGCTACAGCTTCTTTAACGCCCACCATTACCGGTTCGGGAACCATAACATGTACTACGCCCACACTGGCGCTCTCGTGTAGCCCGACAACCGGTGTTACCTATACTTGGACGGGTTCAGGTATTATATCGGGAGTAAATTCCTCTTCGGTAATTGTTAATGCCGGAGGTAATTATTCGGTTACAGTGGCTAATACGGGCGGCTGTAGCGGAACTGCAAGTACAACGGTATTTCAAAATATAACACCACCTGTGATATCACTTACACCGGCAAGTACTACCATAAGTTGTGCGTCTCCAACAGTTCAGCTTACATCTTCCATTAACCCTTCTTCTTCAACCTATACATGGGCTGCTCCTTCGGGCGGAAGCCTCAGCAGCACAACTGTTAATAATCCGGTAGCGTCCGGTAACGGTGTGTTTACATTAACCGCCACAAGTCCTATAAACGGATGTGTTAACACATCTACGGCTAGTCTTTTAGCAGGGCCTTCAAGTGTAACATTAAGTGTTGCAAGTGTAAGTATTTGCAGCGGCCAAATCGCTGCCTTAACCGTTTCGGGTAATGCTGCCTCTTATTCATGGGCTCCTTCTACAGGACTTAGCGCCACTACCGGGAGTGCAGTAACAGCAAGTCCGGCATCTACAACAAGCTATTCGGTTATAGGAACTAATGCCGCGTGCTCGGCAACAACCATTGTAACGGTTACCGTAATGCCTGTTCCTAACCCTGCTATAACTCCTGCAAATCAATCTATCTGTAACGGCCAAACCGCGGCCATGTTGGTTTCCGGTGGATCCTCTTACACTTGGTCACCGGCCGGAACACTGAGTACATCTACGGGAAGTAACGTTATCGCTAATCCTACCGTAACAACCGTATACTCTGTATTATCGGGTGCCGGAACATGTACCGCTTTAACACAGGCTACAGTAAACGTGGTTAATAATCCAAATATTACTATCATAGGAGATTCAATAATTTGTGCAGGTACAAGCACCCCTCTCACGGCATATGGCGTTACCGGTTATACTTGGAGCCCTGCCGTAAATTTAAGTACAACTACAGGAAGCGCAACAGTTGCCGGCCCGCCATCAACAACTACCTACACAATAAACGGTGGAGTAGGAACATGTACCGCTGTAGCATATGTCACCATAACGGTTACACCTTTACCAACGCTTACGGTAAGTCCCGCTCAAACACTGTGTTCGGGTTCTTCGGCTACACTAACAGCCTCCGGTGCTTCAGGCTACACTTGGACTCCTGCCGCTTCTTTAAGCAGCTCAACGGGAGGCACTGTGGTAAGTACATCAACCGTTAGTACAACTTATACAGTAACAGGTATTAACGGGGTATGCACAAGCACTGCTGCTGCAACAGTAAACGTTAACGCTATTCCTTCTATAACCATTAACCCTAACAACCCTTCAGTGTGTTTGGGATCAAGTACAAATTTAACGGCATCAGGTGCTTCGAGTTATACATGGGCGCCTTCAACAGGCCTTAATACAACACTTTCAGCCAATGTAACAGCATCGCCTGCGGTAACAACCATATATACGGTTCAGGGAAATTCAGCGGGATGTTTTACGCAAACCTCCGTTACAGTTTCCGTTAACCCTAATCCTGTTTTAACGATAAGCCCTGATGCTACTATCTGTTCAGGATCAAATACGAATTTAACGGTAGGCGGTGCAAGTTCTTACACTTGGACACCAATGACGGGATTAACTACTACAAACGGGATCAATGTAGTTGCTGCTCCTGCCGCTTCTAATACGTATATGGTAACAGGAGCAATGGCGGGTTGTACGGGAACAATTACTGTTTCTGTAAATGTTATACCAACGCCAACGATCAATGCTACTGCAAGCCCAACCGCTATTTGCCAAGGGAAAACAAGCTCATTAAACGCGACAGGCGCAACAGCTTACGTATGGGGCCCCGCGGCAACGCTTACTAATATAAATGCAAATACTGCTGATGCCGGTCCTCTTGCAACTACTGTTTACACAGTTACAGGAACTAACGGTGTTATGCCTAATCAATGTACGGCTACTCAAACAGTAGAAGTAACAGTTACACCTACGGTTAATATTGTAATTTTGCCTGTTAAACCTATCTGTTTCGGAGAAAGTGCATCTATAGAAGCTTCAGGCGCTACCTCTTATACATGGATTCCTACTCAAGGTGTATCAACACCAAATCAAGCTTCCAGCTTAATTAAGCCTAATGCTACCACTGTTTATACGCTTACGGCAGGCAGCGGAGGCTTATGTACATCGCAGGCAACAGTGCAGGTAATTGTAAACGCTTTACCGCATGTGTATGCGGGCGCTGATACAACTGTAAATATAGACGAGTCGGTTACGTTACACGGCACGGGTAATGTGGATGTAGAGTTTTTATCTACAAGCGCTGTTCCGTTAAATTGTAATTTTTGTAATTCTGTTACGGTTAACCCTCAGGAAAAAACATGCTATACTTTAAGAGGTACAAGCAGTGCGGGCTGTGTAGCTTATGACGATGTTTGTGTAAATGTTACAAAAGATTGGAACATATATATTCCGAACGCCTTTACTCCAAACGGCGATGCGGATAATGATGTGTTTGTGCCTGTAGGTTATGGCATCACTCAAATAAAACTCTTTATTTTTGACAGGTGGGGTACACAGATCTTCGCGGGTGATGATGCCAACCCGGGCTGGGATGGGAAACTAAAAGGAAAGTTTTGTGAGCAAGGTGTATACGTATACCAGGTTGAAATAAAAACAATGTCGGGAAATACGATAAAAAAAGTAGGCCACGTAACGTTGTTAGCTAAATAGGGGATAAGTGAAAAAAGCCTAAATTAAATGAACACACGGTTTTTATTTTTAACTTCATAATCAGCTTAAAACCATTAAATTAAATACAGATGAAAAAAATCAATGTAATACTCGCAGGGATTATTCTGACAGCCGGTGTAACAACACTAACGGCACAGGATACACCTAAAAAAGAAGAAAAAAATCTAAAAGAAGAGCGCAAGGTGGAGAAGAAAGAAGAGAAAAAAGGAGCAAGGAATGAGAAGAAAATGGGTGTAGAGAAAAAAACAGAACGCAAAGACATGCCCAATATAAAAGCAGACGGTGTTAAATAACTAATAATAGATTTACTAAACAAAAAGCTGTTTCATTGAAACAGCTTTTTTATTTTAGGACGGTACACATTGCAACGTTAAAAATAATAGAGAAACCGATACATGCTGTTAAATTTAAGGCACAAAAAAAGGGTAAGCTACTTTCATCGCACCGCTCAACCATCTACCCTTGCTTTGTTCCCAACCTGGGGGATTTGACAGGAGCTGGTCGTGAAAGACTTACCCGGCGCAAAAGTAGATAATTTATTTCATTATTAGCATATTTTTCGTAAAATTTGTACTTCGGCTAAATAATGCCGATTTTTAAAATTACTGTATGAATATTTCCATTGTTATCCCCTTATTTAACGAAGAAGAATCTTTGCCTGAGCTTCATGATTGGATAAAAAGGGTAATGGATGAGAATGGATTTTCATACGAAATTTTATTTGTAGATGACGGCAGTAAAGATAAATCGTGGCAGGTGATCGAATCTTTGGCCGCCAAAAACCCTCATGTAAAAGCTATTAAATTTCGCCGTAACTACGGTAAATCCCCCGGCTTGCATGTTGGTTTTAATGAAGCACAAGGCGATGTTATAATCACGATGGATGCCGACCTCCAGGACTCTCCGGATGAAGTGCCTGAATTATACAGGATGATTACCGAACAAAATTTTGATTTGGTAAGCGGTTGGAAACAAAAGCGATTTGACAATACACTCACTAAAAATATTCCGTCGAAATTATATAACTGGACAAACCGAAAAATTTCAGGAATTCAATTGCATGATATGAATTGCGGTTTAAAAGCATACCGTAAAGATGTAGTGAAGAGCATTGAAATATATGGTGAAATGCACCGTTTTATTCCTGTACTCGCTAAAAATGCCGGCTTCTATAATATTGGCGAAAAAGTAGTGCAACATCAAGCCCGTAAATACGGCGTCAGTAAGTTTGGCTGGGAGCGCTTTATTAACGGCTTTCTCGATCTGTTAACCATTACATTTCTATCAAAATTCGGGAAACGTCCTATGCATTTTTTCGGCTTAATAGGTACTTTAATGTTTATGGTCGGTTTATTTTCAACAATCTATTTGGGCGTAGATAAGGCATACCATGCTTTTATTATACATAAAACGGCACGGTTGCTTACCGACAGGCCTTCCTTCTACATTGCCTTAACGGCGATGATACTGGGCACTATGTTATTTTTGGCCGGTTTTATCGGTGAATTAATTTTAAGAAATTCAACAGACAGGAATAACTATCTGCTTGAGAAAAAAATTAATATCTAATGGCTGAAGAACAACCCCGGAGAAAGCAACGCATTCCCCTATCTCCAACGGAGTTGTACTATTTTAAAGAGCTTAAAAAATTAAAGCAGGCTCAAAAAATAGAAAAATTCAAGGCAAGTTTTTTTTATAAAATCACTAACCGGGCCAATATTACATTAGCCGCCATATTAACGTATTGCCTTATCAGTATTTTAATGCTTAACTATTGGCAAAAAACATACGTCTTAAAAACCATCAGTGTTTACGGTGAAACCAAGGCCCACAACCACCGTCGTACTATTGCAGAGCTACAAATTAAAACTACCTCGGGCGAGCATATTATTGTAAAAACCGACGACCTGTTTGAACTTCCCGAGTTTAATCAGGAAATTTACATCGGGAAAGATTTTTTGTTCGGCAAAGTATTGAAGGCAAAACTGGCCTACGACGAAAGGCCTTTTTGGAGTATTAATTCATACGCTCGCTTTACAGTATGTATTTTTGCATTAGCGATGGGGTTTTTTGTGTACAAGGTCAATAAACACTTAACCATTAACGGCCTACTGGTCACTTTTGCGTTGTTTTTTCTGGCTAGCCTTTATTTTGTAACGATATAACTGTTTTCAGTTTCATTAAATTTTTGATCCTGAAATATAAGGCTACAGCTACAAAGCCAAGCCCAATGCTTAAGCCGAGCCATACACCATACACTTGGTAATTAAAAGTAAAGGCAAATAAATAACATAATGGTAAAGCTATAATCCAATAGCCTATAAACGCAATGTATGTCGGGAATTTATAATCTTCAAGGCCTCTTAAAATCCCGATAGCTGTTACCTGGGTACCGTCAAATAACTGAAATAAAGCGGCAAACATTAATAAATAGGATGCAATAGAAATAATCTCTTTATCATTGGTAAAAATAGAAGGAAGTATTTTATTGAACGAAATAAATACTAAGGCCATAACTCCCATAGTAACAATAACCGATTTGTAGGATGTTTTAATCGCAAGTTTCACATTATCCAAATCGTTCATCGCATAGTATTTCCCAACCCTTATGGTGGTAGCGCTGCCAATGCCACTGGCAAACATGTAGGTAAAGGCGGCCAGGCTTAAAGCAATGCCGTGCCCGTCTATCTGCTCTTTCCCAAACACGCCGGCCATTAAGCCCGATATTGCAAACGCGGCAACCTCAAACGTAAACTGCAGCGCCGAAGCAAGACCGTCTTTTAATAATTGCCAAAAATGCAAAGCGTTTAATTTGGCTTCTTTAAAATAACGGGCAAAAGAGTTAACGCTTTTATGGTTGAACAGGAAAATAAGAGAACCTGCACCCATAAAAACACGCGATATAAATGTAGCCCAGCATGAACCCATATAGCCTAATTCAGGCATACCTGCCTTTCCGTAGATCAGGCAATAATTTAAAACAACATTCATCACATTCCCGGCTATGCTGATGTACATGGCAGCTCGTGTGTTACCAAGCCCTTCGGTGTATTGCTTACACACAAAAAATAAAGATACCGGGATAATAGAGAAAATAAGAACGTCAAAAAAGGGGATAGCCAGTGTTACCACATCGGGCGGTTGCTGCATATATTGCAATACCCCGGATAGAAAAAATAAAGCAATAAATAATAGGATACTCAATACGCTATTTATAAATAAAGCATTTTTTAATAAAGAGGCTTTTTCGGTTTCGTTTTTGTTAACGTGCGCATCAGTTACGGCAGGCGTTAGTACGTAGCTCATGCCAATGCTGAATACCAGTAGGATCACAAACAAATTATTGGATAAAATTCCCGCGGCTTGCTCCGTTTTACCCAGCTTGCCTAAAAAAATAGTATCAACCATGCCGGTTACAATATGCCCGATCTGGGTTAAAATTAAAGGAATAGAAAGACTTACGGTTTCTTTAAGGTGCAGATATTTTGGTTCGTTTTTCAAGGGAACGCAAATGTAAAACAAATTTATTGCCTGAATAGGACACGGCCCATTTTATTGCGTAAAACATGTGCAAAAGTTAAATTGTTGCTATATTTGTGTTTCAATAGCAAATCTTTAATGCAGCGCGTAACCTTAAAAGATAAAACATTTGTGCCTTACATTACTTCCGATAAAATTTTGGAAAGTGTGAAACAGATGGCTCAAAAAATTAATGTGGAACTGGCTAATGACATGCCTTTATTTTTAGTAGTGCTAAACGGTTCATTTATGTTTGCTGCCGATCTGCTTAAAGAAGTAAATATACCTTGCGAGATTTCATTTATTAAACTGGCGTCTTACCACGGAACAAGCAGTACGGGAACCGTTACCGAGATGATAGGGCTTACGGAAGAAATAAAAGGAAGAACCGTTGTAGTAGTAGAAGATATAGTAGATACAGGAGTAACATTAGAAAAGCTGATGTTATTGTTAACTAAAAAAGAAGTGAAGCAAATTAAAGTGGCTTCTTTTTTATTGAAGCCTGATGCTTATAAAAAAGACATGAAGGTAGATTATGTGGGAATGGAAATTCCAAACGCGTTTGTAGTTGGTTACGGCTTAGATTATGACGGCTTAGGAAGAAACATGAAAGATATTTTTGTACTCGATAAATAATTAAGAACCACTTAACCTATA
>JBBRHI010000040.1:0-11353 GCA_038222995.1 Bacteroidia bacterium
ATTAGCGTCTGTATAAGTGTAACGCACATCGCCTATTCTTATACAAGCTCCAATACGACCACAGTTTAATAACTCATGACTACCTATATTAAATTGCATATAGTATTTTTTATAATGCCCTTTAGCCCAAATCAATAATTCTTCGTTTGACACGATAGGGTCACCAAAAATAGATGACCCTTGTCCGTATCCCCCATAGAGTTCAAGTACCAAGTCGTCATTAAAACAGTAATAATACCCTACAGCACCTTCAAGATATCGGTGATATTTTCTGTCAGGATTTTTTTGATCAAGCGCCTGACCATATTGTCCGTTAACTTGAAAGGCAAAATGGTTAATTGGTGTGTATGCTGTTTTTAAATTTAAACCGTTTGTAAATCCGGTAACTTCCGTTTGAAATTGATTACCCTCTCTAAATAAGGTAACATTAGGTGTAGTAGGTGTGTAAATTGACCTGCACGCTGCAAATATACATAGTACGAAAAAAATATATATTAATTTGATAGTATGGCACATACTTAGCTATTAAGATGATTTTACAAAAATTAATTTATTTATATTTAGTTTCTAACATCCATTTATTTTTAGCTAACTTATCCATAAAAAATGTACTGGAAGTATAAGTTTTTGAAGGATCTTTACCTGTATAAGTAAGCGTCACAAACTTCTCATAAAAATCAGGAATACTGCTCGCTCCTTGTATCAGGTAAGTAGACTCAATTCCATTGACCTCATATAATTTTAACTTCCGGGTTTTGCAGTTACCTACATTGTGCCCGCCAAAAAGGTGTTTGCGGGTTTGATCTACAAAGCCTCCATCCGGATACTTTTTGCAGGCTGTAAATAATAAGCTTATAACAAGTAAAATAACTGTGTTGTATAAACATTTCATGTTAATTGAATATGATGCTTTAATTTCTTTACCGGCAGCCCGCCAACCCTAAGCATGGCATTTGCCGCTAAACGGCCCACTGTTCCTATTAAACCATACGCTTCAAGGGCTTAATCCGTAATATCTATTTTTTTAGTCATGCTGCGGCCGGTGTTTGACATGACCTGTATCATGTAAATGCCGGTGCTGTAACCTTGCAGGTTAATTTCTTTTTCATCGCTAATATTATAGTAGGAGATAATTAATTGCCCTTTCATGTCATACACATGGGCCGACAAAACCTCATCGTCGTGCATTTTACGAGTTTTGATTTTCAGTAAGCCTGAGCTTGGGTTGGGCGTTACATCAAAATCATTCAATTTTGCATAACCGGTTAAATCTTCATCTTCCATATATGTATCAGGAACCGTAGGATTATTATCAGAATCAGATGTAGGGCTTACGATGTAATGAATAGGTATAGGGTTTATAAGATCCGATTCATAATCGAGGGCTAAAAGCTCCAACCGCAGCAGCGAATCGCTTATGGTGCCGGAAGAGCCGGCAGCTGAATGCCTCATATATAATGGATTACTGTTATTACCGTTGCATAAATACCGTTGAATGTAGGCATGAAATGTGCTGCCTGCATCCACCGTAAAGCCCGGTTGAAGATCAATCTCTTTTCCGGCGCGGTAAGTTACATCTGCAGGAATAGTATTGTTAGGGGCTGCCGGAGAACTTGAAGCATAAATATGTGCAATAGAGCTCAAATTTTGAAACACAGCTACCTTACCCGGTGTTGAAGCAGTACCTTGAATGGGTAAACCGGTAACAATAAACCGCGGCCAAATGTTTTCATCCATATTATCCATGTAGTTATAAGCTCCTCTGTAACCCGGCAACGATACATTATTACTGCCTGAACCCCCATTGTCGCTGACGTTTGTAGGATCGCATAAACTCGTACTACCGCCAAAGAAACCGCTTATGGCATTTACTACGCTGCATGCTGCAGAAGACACCGTACTGCCTACAGTGTTAGCTGAATTATAGATAGTAGTTATTACATTCGCAATAGGATCATTTACATTATTGCCATTATTCCCGTCTAATACTTGATTTTGATACTCATAATATAAGTTATGCAAGAGCATATAGTCTACACCGGGATAGTTAGCCGGAAAACCAACAGGCTTATTATAATTTATACATGGAACCGGATGCCTTGGAACATTAATATTGCAGCCGTCTCCTCTTGCACTTGGATGTTCTAATCTATCTTGGCTTGACCATTCAAAACCGCCATAAATACAATTTCCATAATTGTAAGGCCCTTGGCATGGTGCTACATTAATTGCATCTCCATAAACCGATAATTGCTTTAATAGCGCGCCATCCTGATGAAGAACCTTTCGTAGCAGTTCTGCCCATTCTATACCGTTATATGCAGCGTTTGGACCCATACCGATACATATGGGCGCTAAAAAACCTAAGTTATTAAAAGAAGGTGAATTACTTCCTGCCTGGCACCATGCTTTAAATACGGCATTGTCTTCAGCGCAAGTATATGTGCCTTGTGTAAACGTATTGTAAACAGCCCTGCCGTTGGTTGTTGCTTCATTATCATTATAATTGGTGCATTGAACAGGACTATTTTGATTCCACGGAAAACTGCTGTTTGCCCAACAGGCCATTCTACTTAAAGGCCAACTGTATAAATAAGCTGTACTGCCTGCTGTTAATGCAAATGTCGGCGTTCCATTCTGATTCAAATATTTGAGTGTCCAATTACCTGTAGTTCCCTTTAAATAGGTATAACAGCGGCCGGCTATATTGGAAGCTTCCTGTTTAATACTCGTTTCATTATCCTGAAAAACTTCCCCATTATATGTTTCTGAATCCGGGATATATTTTTTCACAAACATCAAAGCTGCCAGCATTGACATATATTTATCCTGAACTAAAGTTAAATCAGTAAAAGGTTCTTTTCCCGTCCCACCATGGTTAGACGGAAAAAAATCACTGAATTTATTATCTGCAGATAAAGTATTTGTATGTTGAGCGCCTGTATATCCACCATAATTAATTAAAGGATCTGTATTAGTTGAAGGTCTTTCTTCTATAGAATAATTATAGTGCAAAAAATTATCTATCATAAACTGTTTAGGCATATCTTCCCTTAAAATATATCCGTTTAAAATTCCATTAGATTGAATGACATCGCTACCTTGCCATGTGGCAGGATTCATCATCACTTCCGCTTCAAGATCGAGACGGTTTATCGCATATAACATATGATATATTTCTTTTACAGTTTCTCGGGTATCCTGATTATTACGGCTTAATATTTTATATTCCAGCGCCAACGCCATAATATATTGATTAGTAATATCAATTTGATCAGGACCTATTTTTGAATTAACTACAGGTAATAATAAATTATCCTGTCCGTTATTTCTTTCAGCGAATACTATGCAAGCACCTTGTTCTTTTCCAATCTTCATAAAATCGTTTATCATCCTGGTACGATAATACCAATAACGCCGATGTGCTTTATCATTATCTACGGTTTGCTGTGAGGTACAATTTAACTGTACCAAAATTATTATAACGAATAAAATATAGCCTTTCATAATTAAATTTATTTATTAAAAATTATTTTATAATTATTTTTCTCGTTTAATAATAATATTAACTCATTATTTTTTAATTTTTCTATTTTCCATACAGCAGTTTTATTGGTGTTTACTGCTTCGGGAGTTAAATATGACCTATAACAATAATTGAAATTATTAAAATTCGTACATTCTATTGTTGTTCCATTTCCTGTAAAACTTAAAGAAGTATTTTCATGAACAAATGATATTGAATTTGCACCGCTCCCCCTTGAAGTCATTGAAATAGAACCTGCATTTTTTTGAAAATTAATTATTTTATAGTTTTCATCATTATTATAATTAATTAAATCTGTACTATCAATTCCGTTTACTTGATATAAAGTTAATTTCCATTGACCGATAATATTTTTAGGGCCTCGATTTACAAATCCGCCTTCCGGATATTTTTTGCATGTGGTGAAAACCGCAAGACATATTAATAAGGTAAATACATTTTTAATCTTAATTAAATTTTGTAAGTGTAATGGTAGATGTTTCTACCACAAAGGTTTGAAAGTTAGGCGAACTATAGGCAACGCTTTCGCCTTTTACAAGCCCGATTTTTTTATTGTACCAATATCCGTTTGCAATATTATTACCGGTAAACTTTATACACTTTAAATAACCTTGTTGTAATGTGAGGTTCTCAAACCCGTTTGCATTAAAGCTGTCAATTCTAGATTCGTTAGGATAGTAAAAATTCTTCCATTTACTTGTAGTAGTTAATGGGAGCTGAATACAAAAACCATTTGGAGCAATAGTGTCTCCATTTACACTGCTTAAAGTAATTTGACTGAAAAGATTAGTAGAAGGGTTCACATATTGCAGTTCTTTAAAACCGTAATTGGTTCCGTTTATAAAATATTGAAATACCTTACCGTTTATGCCAGTCGTCATATTACTATCACGAATTACTTTAACGGTATAAGTTCCGCCGCCATGACCGTAATAAGATGTTTGACTGGTTTGATAAAACGTTTGGGTTTGAGTGCTTACACTATAAGCCCATGTTGTGCCAATGGCATAGTTTAAATCCGCAGCTTCCAATATAAAATCCGGCTCTTCTACCAACGGAGCCGGTACTTGCATAGGATCCAATTTTTCTTTTTTGCAGGAACTTAGCAGCGCAAAAGAAAAAACTATAGTAAACAGGCGCAGCATACTAAATTAATTACTTTTTAATTGTTTTTTGATCAAAGCATTTTCTTTTTCAAGGGCATCAAGTCGCTTATTCTGCTCTATTAAATAGAGCGTTAACTCTTCTACCTTTTTTAATAAGGTGGCATTCATCTCTACTAAGTCAATTCCTTCTTCGTTCACTTGAGCTTCACCGGGCACACCTTGTAAATGTTTATTTTGTAGGATATAATTTTCAACTTCGGCTAAAGGTTTTAAAATATAGTCTTTTTCAAATACATAATCTGCCCAATGTGTATTGGCAATGGCTACTTTAATTTCTTTGGCTAATATCAATCCATCAACGGTAAGCATTGCATTTGCGGCTAAGCCGCCAACCTTAGGCCTTCCAAAACCAATGGATGCAGCTCCGTTAGCTTTTATTACAAACGGATACTTACCTGTAGCATCCTGTACGCCCGCGCTTATCTCGCCGGTATTGGCAATAAACATCCGGTATTTTTTGCCCGTTGTGTTAATGGCGTTGCCGCCAAAAGCGCCTAAGCCTAAATCACCGTTTGCTTTACATATTACCTGGTAAGTATTGTTTGTTTTTATATTGAAATCAAAATTTTCAATGGTGCCGATCCAACGGTTACTGCTGTTTACATGGTTACCGTAAGTTTGCCAGGTAAAGGGCATTACAGGCGGTTGCGGACAAGGACTGAGATCGACCATGGCATCAATATTTGCCAACTGCGCCGGGCTTAAGGTAAGCACCTGTTCACCGGAGGCCGTAGTTTGAGTAACTAATATTTTAATGCAAGGGTCAATAGTTGCAGATGTAGAAGGGCCGAGTACTAAAGGGCCGCCAACCCGCAGTGCATTTACGTTTGTATTGCCGCCAACTTTTAAATCGCCGCCAATTCCGGCATTGCCTGCTACTAAAATATCTTTTTGCGCGCGCATGGTATCTTTAGATACCACTTCGCCGGTTGCACTTACGTCGCCGGCGGTTGAAATATTATTAACAACATGTAAACTGTCATTCACCTTCAGGTTACCTGTAATGGTGGTTGTGGGAACTGTTTGCGCGTAAATTGTAAAATAAGACATTACGGCTGCTGCAATCGTTAAAAGTTTTTTCATAAGGGGAAGATTTATTTAATGAAATTAATCATAATTGTTAAAGAAGCAAATTTTTGTTAAATAAAAAAATCCCTGCCGTTACTGACAGGGATCATTCCTTTAATCTTTTAAAAAAATAACTACCAACCTAAAATCCAGCTGAAGATCAACGGCGCTACAATGGTAGCATCACTTTCTACAATAAATTTAGGTGTGTTGATATCAAGCTTACCCCAGGTAATTTTTTCGTTGGGTACAGCTCCCGAATAGGAGCCGTAAGAAGTGGTACTGTCAGAGATCTGGCAAAAATAACTCCAGAAAGGAATGTTTTCCATTTCCATATCCTGGTACAACATCGGCACCACACAAATAGGGAAGTCGCCGGCAATACCGCCACCGATCTGGAAGAAGCCGATCCCTTTTCCTCCGCTGTTCTTTACATACCAGTCTGCCAACCAAGCCATGTATTCAATACCGCTTTTCATGGTAGTTGCTTTCATCTCTCCTTTAATAATATAAGAAGCAAAAATATTTCCCATGGTACTGTCTTCCCAACCCGGCACTACAATCGGTAAGTTACGTTCTGCGGCAGCAAGCATCCAGCTGTCTTTAGGATCAATTTCATAATATTGTTTTAATTCGCCGCTGTTCAAAATTTTATACATGAACTCATGCGGAAAATAACGTTCGCCGGCTTTATCCGCATCGTTCCATATTTTAAAAATGTGTTTCTGTAAACGACGGAACGCTTCTTCTTCCGGAATGCAAGTATCTGTTACACGGTTGTAATGGTTTTCCAACAAATCCCATTCGTCTTGGGGCGAAAGATCACGGTAATTAGGAACGCGCTTGTAATGGCTGTGTGCTACCAAGTTCATAATATCTTCTTCCAAATTTGCACCTGTGCAGGAAATAATATCAATTTTGCCTTGACGGATCATTTCAGCAAGCGACTTGCCTAATTCAGCCGTACTCATAGCTCCTGCAAGGGTTACCATCATTTTACCGCCTTCGGTTAAATGCGTTTCATAACCTTTAGCGGAATCTACTAATGCCGCAGCATTAAAGTGTTTATAATGCGTTTCAATAAATTTTGAAATAGGACCTTTGTTTGCTGCTGTTGACATATTGTTTAATTTTAAGTGGGCAAATTTACTATTTTAAAGAATAATATGGCACAAAATTAAAAAGATTGATAGTATGATAACAATTGGTTTATTAGGAACAATACCTGCTTATAATAAGAAAACACTATTTTAAATAATGAAAGTCTGTTTACTTGCCCGAAATTACATTTTTTGTACAGATTGGCAGAGTGTAATAAGGCAAATCAAATGTGTATTACACCATAAGCATAAGGTGTAACGGCATAAGCAGGGCGTGATAAGCCGAACCTACTATGTATCACATTATAAATATAATGTATAACGCGATAAATAGATCGTGATAAGCCGAAACTAAGTCGTACCAAACTCTAAGTATGATATATAACACGATAAATAGATCATTATAAGCCGGAACTACTTTGTGTAATAACCTAAGCACAATGTATAAAGGCATAAATAGATCGTTATAAGCCGAAATTACTTTATGTAACACCCTAAGTATAATGTGTAATGGGGTAAATAGACTTTGATAAACCGGAACTACTTTATGTAACACCCTAAGTATAATGTGTGATGGGATAAATACATCTTGATAAGCCGGAACTAAATCCCGTAATGATGGAGATAATTCCTACGCTGCATAAGTAAAGTGTTGCAAGGCGGAACTAAGTCGTATAAGGACGCAACCATTTCCTGTAATTGATACGTAGAGTTTATAAAGCAATCGTATAATTGCGAGGACACTATATATAATTGATCAGTCTTAAATAGGATACTTAAAAAAAAGTTCCGATCATGAAGACCGGAACTTTAATTGTGAACGCACCGTTATTATATCTGAACTTAATACTAAAAATAGAGGTTTAATCGAATGGTACCTGTAGGACCAAATAATGAATTTTTAGCATCATTATCAAAATAAAATTTACTTGATTTAGTGCCGCTCGTTTCCTGTTGTCCAACCACTAATTCAGTCCCGTTGTTGCCGATACTTTCCAGGGTTGTTTTTGGTTTTCCTGAAAAGCCGTATCCTATGCCCCAACCAAACTCACCGGCAATAGACATTTTAGGAGCTATAAAGAATTCTGCTCCAATAAAAGCCCTTGCACCTATATCAAATCCAAACCCCGATTTATCCTGTGTAATACGGGCATCGTTACTGTAAGTGTCTTTAGTAATATTAACGGTTTGAGTACCTGAGGCAGTCGTAAAGGCATCATTAACCACATCAACACTTACCGGGTTTTTAGAACCGGTTGCCAAAGCATTGCCGTATTTATATACATTTTTGCCTGATGAAAAACTGATCCCTCCTTCTACACCGTAAAAGCCCTGGAGCCTGGTTTTACCCCTGCGTTTTTCGATACCGAACGATAAACCCACGTTGGTATAGGATTGTTTCCATGAATTTTCTATTTTAAAAGGAACCGCCGGGTATACAGGGGCTGCGGTAATGGACCGATCTACTACCTGATTTTTTGTGGTGGTTTTATTAAAGCCTAATCTTACGGTTGCCCTGTAAGCTGTTTTAGCGGTAATAAATTTTTTGCCCGCAATGCTGAAGTTATTTGCTAAAAAGTTCCACGTTGGTGCTTGGTTAGTATAATGTGATGCTGTTTGCACACTGCCGGTTGTAACAGTTGTGGCACCGCCTTTACCGAAAAAATTCCCCGCATAGTTAAAGAAAGGAGTTGCGTCCAGCCCAATTCCCCAGTCGCCGGCCTCCGGCAATATGGGACTTCCTTTTTTAGAGGTAAGGTCTTGTGCATTACTAAAAGTTACAGTTAATACTAAATAGGTGATGGCTATTAATTTTTTCTTCATATTAAATTTGTTATTCTTTATGTGTTTAGTAACGTGTTATATAAAAGTATATTGTTTAAATCAAATCTTAGTTTTTATGTTGCAGCATAGGTACAAACTTAAACTTACCGAACGTTTTTTTATCAAATTCTGTTTCCGATTTTTTAACGATCACATTCATCACCTGCTCTTCGCCTTCTCCTAACGGTATAACCAGTATACCGCCTACTATAAGCTGTGCCAGCAGATCCTGCGGAATATATGGCGCGGCTGCAGTTACTATAATTTTATGAAAAGGTGCGTACAGGGGCATTCCTTTGTAACCGTCGCCATAAACTAATTTTGCACCTTTATAACCCAATGCGGGTAAAAATATTTTTGTTTTATCAAACAGTTCTTTTTGTCTTTCCACTGAAAACACTTTTGCTCCCAGTTCCAATAACACCGCGGTTTGATAGCCGCAACCGGTACCTATTTCCAGTACTTTTTCGCCTCTTGCAACATCCAGCTTTTCGGTTTGGAAAGCCACTGTAAACGGGTGCGAAATGGTTTGTCCCGCTCCTATTTTAAGGGCTTTATCGGAATAGGCATGATCTAACAGGGCAGGCCGTTCGGTTGACTGATCAAAAAATAGATGGCGCGGTATTTTTAAGATGGCATTTAATACATTTTGACTCGAGATCCCTTTCTCTTTAAGCTGTTCAACCAATCGTTTTCTTTTTCCCTGGTATAAGTACTCATCCTCTTTGTTAACCTTCAATAGCATATTTTAAAAATATTAATAATAAACAATCATTTCTTAATATTATGAATTCATTTTTAACAATGTAATTTTAATAGAAGCTTATATTTGAAAAAAAATAAAAATGAATATCGGTATTGTTGGATTGGGCCATTTGGGGAAAATTCATTTAAAGTTACTGGCAGAGATGCCGGATTTTAAAGTGACGGCAATTTACGATCTCAATAAAGAGCTTACTACTGAGCTTGCTTCTTTATACCAGGCCAAGGCTTGTACAGGTTATGATGAGCTTTTAGACAGTTGTGAAGCGGTTAGTATAGTTACCTCTACCCCTACACATTACGAGCTGGCCGAAAAAGCCCTTAAAAAAGGGAAGCATATTTTTTTAGAAAAACCGGCAACAGACAGTTTTGAAACGACCCATCGCCTGATTCGCTTATCGGTTGAGGCGGGTGTTTTTATACAAGTAGGGCATGTTGAGCGTTTTAACCCGGGCTTTATTGGTGTAAAGCCTTTTATAGGCGAGCCTATTGTATTTGAGGCCGACCGTTTGGCAAAATACAATGTAAGGGGAACGGATGTATCGGTGGTGCTGGACCTGATGATCCACGATATTGATCTTTTATTAAGTATTACGCAAAGTACCGTAAAAAAAATATCGGCTAACGGCTCAAAAGTAGTGAGCCAAACGGCTGATATTGCCACGGCACGAATAGAGTTTGAAAACGGATTGGTTGCCAATTTAACCGCTAACAGGGTATCGCCCGAGAATGTGCGTTCTGTAAAGATCTTCCAAAAAAATACCTATATCACCATTAATTTATTGGATAAAACGGCTTTAGTGCAAAAGGTAATGACCGAAAAAAGCGCTTCGAACGAACCCGAAATTATTGAAAAATTTATCAGCGGTAAACCCACCAACGCTATTAAAACGGAGCTGGAATCTTTTTATCAAAGCATTATAACCAACAGCCCTGTGGCAGTAAGCTTAAAGGATGCGGAAGCCGCATTAAAAGTAGTTCATGAAATTGAACTTCAAATCAATGCAAAACAACTGTAAAAGCCTCATTTTCAATATAAAACCTTATTGGTTAGTTTTTGGCTTTATTTTTAAAGCATCAATACAATAACAAGGCTATATTTGCGTTTTTAAGTTTAAATATGCGTCAACTTTTACTATTCTGTTACATCATAATTTCATGTATTTCTTTTTCATGTAAAAAAGGGAAATTGAAAGCGTCTGTCGCGTCGTACATTGTCGTTAATAACACCTTTGTAACGTCAAACGTTGTAGGCTTAATTGACAGCCACAAAATAACCGATATATGGCTGTATGTTAATGACCGGTTCCAGGGCGTATACCCCATTGGCAGCGTAATGCCTGTGGTAGCAAACGGCCCTGCCGATATTAGGATGTACGGAGGCATTACAAATAACGGTATTTCAAGTACAAGGCTACCTTATACCTTTTATAACCCTTATACGTTTACAACCAATTTTGAAGGAGATAAAACGTATACGATAACACCCACTTTTAAATATAAAGAAGGCATAAATGTTCAGTCCGACAGTTTTAACGCCGGCGGTTCCTATTATACCTCCACAGGCGACTCGAATACAGTGGTAAGCTTTGACGCCTCGCAAACATGGGGCGGATCAGGCGGTTCTCTTTTTATGTCGATGAGCGATCTGAAACCCACTTCAGAAATACGGTCAAGTACTCCTCAAACCTTACCGCTGGGAGGGGTTGAAGTATATTTGGAAATGGATTATAAATGCAACCAGGAATTTTCGGTAGGTTTAATTTGCGGCGGCGGCATAGAAGTAAGGCAAGCCATTACATTAAGACCAACTCCTGTTTGGAAAAAAATATACATTAGCCTTACATCTGTAGCCAGTACTCAACCTACTTATAATTATTATAATG
>JBBRHI010000041.1:0-11261 GCA_038222995.1 Bacteroidia bacterium
AGCAAATGTAAGTTCGGGAGGACCATTTAGCGTTTCAAACATAAATAATTTAACAATAATCATACAGCCATAAAATATACTTACCCCAATGGTTTTATCACTAAATACAATTACTCCACTAACGGTGCCGGCCTGCAAACCATTACAGATGATGCAGACGCCTTAATATGGCAGCATAGCGCGCAAAATGCCGCGGGCCAAATAACAGGTTACAGCTATGGTAACGGCATAGCAACCACTAAAGCGTATACCGACCTGCATTACTTAGTAAACATACAGCACGGCAACATCCATAAGCAGGAGTAAAGCTTCGATCCCCTTAAAGGAAACCTGCTGCAGCGTACCTTTACAAACTTTAACACGGTTACTAAAAATACCGAAAAATTTAATTTCGATGCGCTCGACCGCCTTGCCAAATCGGAGCAGTTTAACCCAACCAACAATACGGCTTTACCCGGCACGGCCAATAACATTAGCATTGATATTAAAGGCAATATTTTAAGTAAAGACGATGCCCGGGCGTATGTATACGACCCTGCTGCGCCCTATAACCTTACGCTGATTAACCAGGGAGCAGGCAGCACCATTGTACCCTCGGCCGATTTAAGCCTTACTATAAACGACATTCGCAAAGTAAGTAAAATGGTAGAGAACAGCACTAATAAGGAAATGAACTTTGTGTACGGGAATGATGACGAGCGCATTAAAGTAACCTACCTTGAAAACACCTTTGCCAAATACAGCCGTTATTATCAAGCCAATTATGAGCGTGAAGAAAACACCCTTACAGGCGATGCCAAAGAATGGACCTATATTTACGCGCCTACCGGTTTAGCCGCCGTGTTTTATAAGCCTACAGCAACGGCAACGGGGCAATTGTTGTATGCTTTAACCGACCATTTAGGCTCGCCGGTAATGCTTACCAACCAGGCGCAACAAATACAGGAAGAATACAGCTTTGATGCCTGGGGACGAAGACGTAACCCGGCAGACTGGAGCTACACCAACGTTACCACACCCGCTATATTAAACAGGGGCTTTACCATGCACGAGCATATTAATGAATTTAGTTTAATAAACATGAACGGGCGCATATACGATGCGGTAATGGGCCGCTTTATGCAGCCCGATAACCAGGTGCAAGACCCCGGTTTTATACAAACGTTTAATAAATACGCCTATGTGTTTAATAACCCTTTAAGCTTTACAGACCCGAGCGGCTGGGCCGGTGGCGGGAGCAGCGGTAGTGGAAACGGTAATTCGGATGATCCTCCAAAACGCAACTCCGTTTATTATTCTGTATATCAAGGTTTTGGTACTTCTATTATTGGCCTTAACGGTGATTATTATATAGGAGGGTATTATAAGCAAATAAACACTTTAGGAGGCAACCCGACAGGTGTTGGCTCAGGTACGGGAACAAGAGGATCAAATGCATTAACAGGTCTTACTAACAGCAGCAGCAGCAGTAACGGAGGCGGAAGAGGCGGCAATACAGGAGGCAGAGGCAATGGAGGTGGAAGCGGACAATATGTGCTTAGTATATCACAAAATGAACAATTATTAACTCGATCTTCGAACAGTTACAACGGAACTTATTTAAAATCAGAATCAAACTACAATTATTCCGGAAATGGTGAAAGTTACGAGAAAAGAGCCGATGATATTAATTATATTCTTAATGGAGTTGATACCCATCCATATGGAGAGAATACGGTTTACAGGGTTTTAGAAGTTTTAGCAAGAGATGTAAATGCACCAACGAATCAGGAAAATGTAGAAGCTTTAGATGACGGGTTTACTGCTATATTCGCAATTAGTCCAATTAGCGTTATTAGGCCTGGTAGGCTTTCTGTATCGGAAAGTTCTCTTGAACACATTTTTAGAAATGCTCCAGGACATGTAAATCCTACATCTATAGCATCTAAGGAAAGATATTTAAATTTATTTTCTCAAATCGCATCTAATCCTAATAACATAGTTAAAACAATTAACTCGCAAGCTGCGCAAGCGGGGGTATTGACATATAAATATACTTTTCGAAACGGTAAAACAGTTTGGGTACAAACTTTTAAAGGTGCGTTAAGAAATGCAGGAGTAAATTAATTATATTAGTAATTTAAATTTAATGTTATAATGCTTACAGAATTGGATAAATTACACAATGAAGAACTTATATTAATAGATTTAATAAAGCAACTCGACTATTCGGAAGAAAAAATTGAGAAGTCGGAAGTTTATACTAAATATAAAATTATTCACGATTCTTATACAGTTATTGAAGATATAGAAGCATTAAAAAGAGCCATATTTATTCAATGGTACGCTATTGCCGAACCCAGAAATTATACGGGTATAGGGTTGTTAAGCAGTGAGAATGAAAAAATAAATATCTCAAAGTTAAATACCATTATAGAGGCAGGTAATATAGATCCCGAATTTGAGGCAATGCTCTTTCATTATTATATAATTGCAGATTGGTATTTTGATAATTTTGAACATATAAAATCTTTAAAAAAACAGTTAGAGAAACCTAATAAAGGAGGCATAAAAAGACCATTAATGATTAATAGGGGTCAAATGGGTATTTATTGGAATAGCTTTGTTAAAGTAGATAATTATTGAAGCAACTGTTAAAATTGAAGATTGGCATAAGCTTAGTGCGAAAATAAAAAAGAACAAATAAACAATTTAATAAAGCATTTTAAAATAAATACATTAATTTTTTTAATCGATTCTAATAAATATAAACTCAATTAATTGAAGAAGATATTTTTTAATTACCAGTTTACAGTTTTTTTATATGCCTATTTACGGCAAATTGATTTGTCTTTAGACAGGAGTAGGTGGGGTTTATTTGAAGATTTGCGTACCTATTATAAAGGTTGCATAAGCCCTGTGAAAGTATGCAGCTATCTTGCAGATCATGCGGGTCTACATATCAACAAACTTAATAATGTTTCTTTTATTGAAGGAGAAATTTTTTTTGTAAGATAGGGTATATGATATCAAGATTATTTTCTAAAAATAGTTTTTTACATAAGAATCAGATATATTATTGTTGTCAGAAACTTTTGGTATTTAATGAATTTTTAAACAGCGATGTTGAAATTCACAAATTGGAATTAGAGAAATTAAGAATAGAGTTAGTGAAATTTACTTATGATGTTTTGAAGTTTAAGCTGAGCTTAAAAGACCGTGATAGAACGATGCATGTTGAACACTACTTTCAAAATGGATCAAGTAGTACGAAGATTAACGAGTTCGAATTTAAATAAACCGCGTCTTATTTATTCGTCGGTGTATTATGGTACAGGTACTTCTATTATAGGGCTTAACGGTGATGTTTACATTGGAGGTCATAAACAGGTATTGGGGTTAGGCATGGGCGCTACTGTTAATGGAGGGACTCACGGATCGAATGCCTTATCCGGGATGGACGGTAGCAGCAGTAGTATAAGTAGCGCCTCAGGCAATGGAGGAGGCAGAGGTAATGGTGGGTCAGATAGAAATATCTATATTTATGCTGCAAGTGGATCAGGAATCTCAACCCAAGAATTAAGAGATATCGTTGCTCCACAAGTACAAAGAATTTTTGATAACAATAATTTGCCCGGATTTGAGGTATCTGTAATATCAGAAGTAAATGCACCAAAAGGATACTATAATAATGTAAATAACGCAGTTGTGCCTGTTAGAAATTCAGGAGATAATATTGGTTTTAGTTCTATATGGGATGGAAGAAATGAAAATTACGGAAATCTTGACGTAGATGCAACTTATGCCAATTATTCAGCAGTAAAGAAAACAGCGAAAGATTACAACCTTGACAAGTATTATGTTTTAGCATATACTATTGCTCACGAAGCGTTGCATCAGTATATAACTAGAATTAAATTAATTACAAATACTGCTTATCCTCTTGGAGGTTTTCATTACAATGATTATCCAAATTTAAATAAAGATGGATATGAATTTAATGAAACTGAATTCAAAACCCTAAGGCCACCTGCAAACGGCTTACTTTCTCCACAAGAAAGGATTTTTAATTTGCAGGCTTATTATATTAGACACTTTTTTGCAACACAAAGATAATGTATAAATTAATCATACTTTTAGCAGCTGTACTTGTTCTTTTTTCATGTCAAAATAGAAATGAACAAATGAACATTGATCAAAACGTTCATATACTTGATTCGTTTAATGTAAAAAAATATGAACTAAATATTAGGTTATTAAATGATACGATGAACTCTATTCCTAAAATTCTGGGCGCCATGGTCTCTAATATGACTAATGATACGGTATATTTGAAGTTATGTAAAAAAAATACTTTACCGATAACAGAAATTCATTGTAGAGATATAAAAGAAATAGGAGGCTGGCGATTTGGTTCTCCCTTTAATTTTTGCTTTGATACACTTAAATTGATTCCTGGGGAAAACCAATTTGTGAAATTACATATCGAACTAAATGATAATATCACTGACAGTGTAAAGTTTAACGTATCGTTTTTTAATATAAATACACATGAAGGATCACGAATTACACAAACACATCGTTTTGTGTTCAGAAAGAACAAATTTGTGGAAATATTTCAGCCCGGTGGTTTCGGAAGTTTTGATAAAGAATAATTTTATAAATAATTAATTGCTTTATTAATAATTTCCACTTTCGTTAATCCTTTAATAAGCATACAGCAACAGGGCAATTGATGTATGCTTAACTGCAATTGATTAATAAATATGAAAACAAAAAGGCGAAAAATAATATTTTCCATACAAATAATTGGAGTATTGATAAGTATATATATTTTAGTATGGAGTTTTATCCTGCCTATCGTGTCTTTTTCAAAATCTACTGATTTAAGCTTAAAAGAAGCAAAACTAAAACGAGCATCGGCAAAAACAGAGTATTTAAAGTTATTCCCTGAAAACGTTCGAAAGTATCTGAGAGTGTCTGATAATTACGTCACAAAAACGAAGCATGCATATATTAATTTTACGTATGATAAAAAATATGAAATAATTATTCATAAAAAGAGTTTAAGTAAAAACCTTTTAATAAAAGACCTATATCAAATAGATAGAGGTAACGTGAAAAATTCTGCAGAGGTAGTATATGCGGGTTATGAAGCCGGATGTTTTGATTTCAAATATTCTTTTGAATATGATTCCATATGCAGTAAAATAGATTTAGTATATAATGGCATGTTAACCGGCAAATCTTTTATAGGTGATAGTATTGTTAATTTTAATTTAAAGACAGAAGGTATTGCTATAAGCTATGATTCAAATAGAAGAAATGATATTATTTTAAAAAACATTACACTTGATTATAAATTAAAGGATAATTTAATGATGAATGTATCGTTATATAGAAAAAATTCTGAAATTTATTTAATTATCATTTATACAAATCATGATGATTCTAAGATAGGTGAGAACTTATTTAAAACTATTTTTGGATTAGATGTTTATTGAATTTTTTAACTGCAGGATATAGCTCTGCAGATATAGCTCCCAACTTTAGTTGGGAGTTTTTGGCCTGAAGGTACGAAGCCAAAGAAAAAACATTGTTAGTGGGGTTACGTTTATATAATTTTACTGAGTAACAAAAGCTCTAATCATTTTTTGAATATATTTGAATAGTTCTTTGAAAACAAACACAAATTCAGCGGAATTAATTACAGATGTTTTAAAAAAAATGACCGCCTTGCCAAATCGGAGCAGTTTAACCCAACAAACAACACGGCTTTACCCGGCACGGCTAATAACATTAGCATTGATATTACGGGCAATATTTTAAGTAAAAACGATGCCGGGGCTTATGTATAAGACCCTGCTGCGCCTGTAGGCTTACCCTATTTTCGAGTCATTTAAAAAGTTAGTTCAAATTCTTCGATTAATATTTATGCGGATGATACTGAAGTGATTACTTATAATATGGATGATAATAATCCCGCCCCGGTAAAAGTGCTAAGGGGTTTACCATAGATTTTACATGAATTAGAAGATTTATAAGAAGAAAAAATAACGTTTCAGGACCATCTTTTACATTCACATTTACAAAGAAAGAAGTTAATGCAGGTCATGAATATGTACTAATATGAAACACCTATTTTCAAAATGAAACTATATATGACTAAAATTATACTGCTTTTGGGCATACTCGCTACACAAAACTCCTTTGGGCAAACGATTTTTGGAGTCAGCGCCGATATAGGTAAAAGCACTTATGAAAGAGTACACCTTAACGGTGTAATAAAACCCGGTAAAGCTTGGGGTATTGGTGTAGATTTTCACTTTGCGCGTGTGAAACGTTTTAATCCAATGGTTGCCATTGGCTTTAGCCAAAAAAAATATACTTACATTCAAACTGAATCAAATGCGTGGTATTATTATTTACCGCCACAAGCTACAGAGGAAAGGACAATTAAAGGTGCCTACTTAAATTTAGGCGTGCGATTTAATATTTTAAACAAAAAACATAAAGTGTTTTTGGAAGCTGGAATGAGTACTACTTATATTGTGGAACAAAGACGGGATTATTTTTCTGATCATACTTCTCATACAATAGATTACCTGCGATCCGGCAACCCTTATTATGCCGGGTGTATGTACGGATTTGGTTATAACTACAACAACCGGTTTTCAATTTCTTTTTTGATGAAACCTGCACTTACCGGTTATGAATATTATTACCAAGAAACTACAAGACTAAACATGAAATGTATGAATATATGTTATTTTATTCCTGTGTTTTCTAATAAATATAAGAGGAATCGTGATGTTGAATAAGATAACATATCCAATAGTATATGGAATAGTGTTTTTAATAGGCCTGTCTTCTTATTCACAAATTTTAATTGGTGTTACCGGAGAATTAGGCGAGAGCTTTTACAAAAGAGAGGTGAGAGGTACTCTTGAACCTGGCATCGCATGGAGTGCCGGAATCAATTTTTATTTTGCTACTTCAAAACGAATAAATCCGTTTCTTAACGTAGGCTTCAGTCAAAAAAATTACTCCACTATTATGCCACATCCGCCTCAAATTGAATTTATTGAGAAGAGAACTTTAGATGAAATTTTTATGAATATAGGAGCGCGATTTAATATTTTAACCGGTAAACATAAAATTTTCGTAGACCTTGGTATGAATAATAATTATATTTTAAAGATAAAGACTGATTTTTATTCAAAAAATGGTCCGCATGGTATAAGTTACGACAAGGCTGACAGTCCTTTTTATGTAGGATGCCTCATTGGCGCAGGGTATAATTACAACAATAAATTTTCCATATCATTTAATGCAAGGCCCGCTCTTACGAGCTTTGATAATATACAATTATATACTTCACGCTTAAATACCTATTGCATGAGCCTCTGTTATTATCTGCCGGTTTTGACTAACCGTAAATTAAAGCCTTTACCGGTTAAATTAAACGAACCTTAGTGAGCCGTTAAACTTTACCACTTTAGTATCGTCTTAGATAAAACCATTTAAAATATACGTATGAAAACGCGATTAACAATTAAAACCGGCATTACTGCAGCCATAGCTTTGGCCTTAGTTTTTACCTCATGTCGTAAAAAAGAAGTAGAAGACGATGGTGACGAAACCCCTACTTTTAGTACGCAAGCTAACGATGCGCAAGCAAATTCAGCAAATGCCGATGATGCTTATACCGATGCAGATAATGCGATGAGTAACAGCCGCACTATTGCAGGTACAAATACGGCAAGCACTGCCACTATTTTTTGGCCTTGCGATGCCACTGCCGATACTAGTCAAATACAACAAGGTATTGTAACGTTAACCTTTAACGGTAATGGTTGCAACGGTAAAATCCGAACCGGTGTTATTACTTACGAACTGGTAAATTATGCGGCAGGGGCTCGTTGGAAAGACGTTAATGCTAAATTAATTTTAAATTTTATTAATTTTAAAACTACCCGTAACGGTAAAGATATGACTATAACCGGCACACATAATTTAGTAAACGTATCAGGGGGTTTAATAAGCGAATTAGGGGGCGATAAGCCAAGCATTGTAAGAACGGTAAGAAGCAATAATATGAGTATTTTATTTGACGATAACACAGTACGCACTTGGAGTGTTGCAAAACGCCGCATTTGGGATTATAATGGTGGAAATTTAAAATTTACAATGACGGGAGATACTACCGTAAACGGCTTTACTAATGTGTGTGATTGGGGAACCAACAGAAAAGGAAGCGCTTTTACCATACAAGTGAGCCAACCTGTTGTGCACTTAAAAAATTGCGGGTATAACAAACCCGTTTCCGGAACAAAAATTCATCATGTATCGGGTAGAATTGCCACAGTTACTTTAGGCACTAATGTTTCGGGTAATCTTGATGGTGCAAGCTGTCCAAATAACTTTAAAGCAGAATGGACAGGCAAACGCGGAAAACAACACACCTATATTGGAACCTATAATTAATTGAATACATAAAAACATAAAGGTTGTCGTTAAAAGACAACCTTTTTTTTAACTTTAAAAATAAAAAACATGAAAAAATTTTACACTGTCATTCTTCTTGTACATTTACAATTTTCAGTAAACACTCTTTTATCCCAAACATTTTCTGTTACTACTATTAAAGGTGCCGTTCAGCAACCTACCTTTGCCGCGGGCAGTATTGTGCATGTTTTAGCAAACCCAACGCCTACCAATAATACCCTTGTTTTTAATAAATGGATCGGCAATACTGTAGCTTTGAAAGATACCTTTTCAATGCACACTACCTTTACAATTACCGGCAACCAAACGTTAACGGCAACCTATAAACCCGCAACGCCATGGACAGCCGTTAATCATACTTTTGCTACTGTAACAAACACAAATGTAGCCGAAAGTAATACTTACCGTTACTTTCCGCCAAACTATAAAGCCTTAATTATTTTTTACCACGGTGCGGGTGGCACGGCATCGGGTTGGTTAGACGGGAGTAAAGTAGAAACTAATTTATTTTGCAGAAGTGCGGCTGAACAAGGCTTTGCATTATTTGCCCCCGAAAGTATTGATAGAACAACAAAAAAATGGGCATCAACCGCTTATGCTACAAATAGCGATGTAGCCAACGTTCACGAAATGTTAGACTCCTTAAAACTAATGGGTATTTTATCGCCAACTACTCCAATTTACGGAGTGAGCATGAGTGAGGGTGGCGGTATCTTGTCACAAATAGCTTATTATGATAATTATAAAGCTGAAGCAATATATTGTAATGACGGCTTAGGGCAAGCCATAAATACATCAACTATACCGACTATATTTCCTTATCAGCGCTGGGATACATTGGGTACACAGGGAAATATAAAAATACAATATGTTACCGCAAGTTATGATACGTTAATTGCTAACGGAGTTGCTGCCGAGTTTCCAATCAATTATCCAAGTCCTATTTTTAAAACCCGTTTTTGGCGCATACAGGGGGTAGATTCATTAACTTCCTTAACGTATTATAATTGGTTTAAAACAAATAATTTACTAAACAGCAACGATTTTTTAATTAAAGACCCACGCGATACCCCTGCCGGCAGTGCCTGGCAATCACCTTTTGCATCTGCTTTTGGCACCTCAAAAGTACCCGATGCGGATGACCAATTATACACTTGTTTTACCGAACATAAATTTACTAACGATTTTACTTATAAAACTTTGCGTTTCTTTAGTCGTTTTTTGCCTGCTAACTCAGTATCTATAAAAGAAAATAATTTTGCAAACGATATACTTATGTATCCAAACCCGGCTAATGATTTTATAACGATTCAATCTATCCAAACAATTAGTTCAATTAAAATTTTAGATGTTTTAGGTAATGAAGTCTTAGAATCTATATCCTTAAAATCAATTGATATTAAAAATTTAGCAACAGGTATTTATTTTATTCAGTTACAATCAGGAAATAATTTTATCACTAAAAAAATAATTAAAAATTAAACCTCCTAGGAAAACTTAATCTTACTTTCCATAAAAGAACAACTTAAAACATACGACTGTTTGTTTTTAGACTTGCGAAATGTGATGTGATGTAATAATTAAAACTGCTATCAAATAGCTGGATTTGCATTGAAAACAGATATTTACAGGGCTTTTCAGAACTTAAAACAATGTCTCTTCAAGGGCTTACAGGTTCAAGTTGCGTTTAGAGTTTAAGTTACATAAGCATCTTCTTTTAATACTTATGTAGGTTAATTTTTGAGATTTCCGGCTACTGATATTAACTTTATTAAAATTAGATGATGATGAATTACATAGTTAAGTTAGTGCCTCTTCGATGACCGAGACAAGAAGGTATATAGAAAAACACGTAAAATTTAATTTAACCTGAAAAAGAAAAAGAACACGGCGGCGGCAACCCACGTTCGGTTAATATTTTTAAAATGCCCAACCGTATTGTAATTACTGTTTTGTAAGGTACCGTCTTCCTTTGCATAACCAATGGTATTGTAGTTATTACCCTGTATGGTGCCGTCGGGCTTAATATAACCAATGGTATTATAGTTGCTGTTTTGAACCGTGCCGTCCTGTTTTATATATCCTATGGTATTGTAATTGCTGTTTTGCACGGTACCATCCGCTTTTATATAGCCAATGGTGTTATAGTTACTGTTTTGTACGGTACCGTCTTCTTTAATATACCCTTCGGTATTGTAATTACTGTTCTGGATAGTTTGAGCAAACATAATTCCGCTAAGCAGAATACAAAGAGATAAAAAGAGTGCTTTCATATGATAAAGTTATGTCCCGCAGATCGACCGGAAATTCGCAGATATTAAGAATTAGTTATATATAAAATTAATAAAAAAATCAATAATCTTAGAGTACAACTCTGTTTTTCAATCTCCGGTATTTCATTAATCATTTTTTATCCGCGTTACCGGCGAAATCTGCAGGACAACTCTTTAAACTAAATCCCCATACAAATCAAAATCGCTCGCGTCATTAATTTTTACATTTGCAAAATCACCGATCCTGATATAGTTGTCGTCTGTTGCTTTTACCAACACCTCGTTATCTACATCCGGGCTGTCAAACTCTGTACGTCCTATAAAATAATCGTTCTCTTTTCGGTCGAACAATACTTTATACATGTTGCCTACTTTCTCCTGATTTAAGTTGTAAGAAATTTCCTGCTGTACTTTCATTACCGCGTCGGCACGTTCTCTCTTCACTTTATCTTTTACATCATCTTTCAATAAATGCGCATGTGTATTTTCTTCGTGCGAATA
>JBBRHI010000042.1:0-11213 GCA_038222995.1 Bacteroidia bacterium
AGCTTGATGAAACAGCGGCATTTATCAGCACAGCCGAATGGCCTTTCGAAAATGATGAGCTGAAACGCTTTTAATGTTGATTCTTCCTTCTCAGTTTACCGGCTTTTGAAAAGGCGTACACAACCCAATCCATTAAAAAAGGAACTTTATAATATAGATTGGTGATCGTTGTTTTTAAAAAATAATTCCGGGCATACTTTTTATGAATTTGTTTGTCGTAGCCTTTCATAAATTCGGCCGAAAAATTATTCTCCGCAAAACACTTTTTTACCTGTTGTGCCGCATAGCGGCCCGATGACATAGCGGGCCCGATGCCTTCACCCGTTGCAGGATCAACCAATGCGGCAGCATCACCGCATAATAAAATGCGATTACCCGATGCCGGTAATGTTGAGTTAAAGTAACCTATAGGAATGGTCCATCCTTTTATGTCTCCTATTAATTCAGCGCCTGCAAAACGATCTTTAAATTGCGGGACTTCCTGCATGATATTTAAAAACTCTTTTCGAAGATTTATTTTGTGTTTTGTCAGCACATCTTTATCCGCACCAATCCCCACATTTGCAAGACCATTGGTAGAAGGAAAGATCCAGAAATAACCTTTAGGAATTTGTGTGAGTAAATGAATTTCTAAACAGTCCTTCTCAACGCCTTTTACATTTTTGTAATATGCACGTAAGCCCGGGCAAGTATCTGTCAATAATTCCCTTGTGCCTGTAAGCGCAGATTGCACCATAGAATGGGCACCGTCGCAGCCAATGATTACTTTGGCTTTAATGAGTTCGTTACTATCGGTTGTTACAATAACACCTCCCTGTTCTATACTTACTTTTTGAACGCTTGTGTTTTCAAGAATAATAGTAGTTGTTTCCTCCCTTACCATGTTCAATAAAAAATGATCGAAAACAGTGCGCGGTAAGTTTGAGAAGAATCCTTTAAGCTTCAGCTCATACACGTGCCCTTTAGGGGAGATTAATTTAGCGCGTTTAGCAATAATCCCTTGATCGAGGTCTGTTATTTTTTTTCCGAAAGAAGGAGAAATTGTATTTAAAATTTTATAAGCATATCCTCCGTAAGCATCGCCGCAAATTTTTTCTCTCGGGAATGATTGTCTATCGATCAATGCAACCTTTAATCCCGCATCAAAAAGCCCTAACGCGCAGGTGCTTCCGGCGGGACCTGCCCCGCAAATAATTACATCAAATTCCTGCATTGGTCACTAAAGATAATTTTTTTAAAGGAATCGTTAATCAATTATTTCACAAAATCACTTGGATACTTACAACTGTAATTTTATTATTTTCTAACAACGTATCAATTTTACGGTTTGCTTATAATATACACAGAGAACTCATTTTAAATATTAAGGAAAAATAGGAAAAACAAAAAAGACTGCCTTTTCAGACAGTCTTTAAAAAGGGTAAATGAAGGGGCTCGAACCCTCGACCCTCGGTACCACAAACCGATGCTCTAACCAACTGAGCTACATCTACCATTTGGGGCTACAAATGTAATATTTTTTTTGTTTTCGGGAAAGTTTAAAAGAAAAAATTATGTTTTTCTGAAAATAATTGATCCTGCTATTTAGTATAATTCACCATATAGTGTAAACCTATTGATTCTTTGCGCCTTATAGCATGTTTAATAATTAAATACCCGATGCATATTAAGTTCCGCAGCTCCCCCACTTTTTGCGTAACAGTGGTTTCGTCATACAGTGCTTCATTTTCTTTATAAATGATCTCCAACCGGTCAAATGCCCGTTTTAAGCGAAGTTCAGAGCGTACAATGCCTACATAATTACTCATAATTTGCTGTACCTCACGTTGCGACTGGGTAATTAACACCATTTCCTCTGCATGCTCGGTTCCTTCGGCATTCCAATTCGGTACTTTTTCTTCAAACTCAATACCCTGTAACATAGTTTTGGTGGTTTCTGCAGCCCGGTGAGCAAATACAACTGCTTCCAGTAAAGAATTACTTGCCAATCGGTTTGCGCCGTGCAGGCCTGTGCAAGCGCATTCCCCTACGGCAAATAAATTGCCGATACTTGAGCGGGCCTGCTTATCTACTAAAATTCCGCCGCATAAATAATGCATGGCAGGCACTACAGGGATCATTTTCACAAAAGGATCAATACCGAGTCCCATGCATTTATTATAAATATTCGGGAAATGCTCAATAAACGCTTTACGGTCAATGTGCCTGCAATCGAGGTATACAAAATCCTCCCCGCGCATTTTCAATTCGTTATCTATAGCGCGGGCCACAATATCGCGTGGCGCTAAAGATAAACGCTCATCGTATTTATGCATGAACTCCTTGCCGTCTGTTGTTTTTAAAACGGCCCCAAATCCCCTAATAGCTTCTGTAATTAAAAAGCTGGGATGTTCACCGGGGTTATATAAAGAGGTAGGATGAAATTGAACAAATTCCATATCCCTGACCCTGCCTTTTGCCCTGTAAACCATGGCAATACCATCACCTGTAGCAATAGTAGGGTTTGTAGTGGTGGCATATACATGGCCAATACCACCTGTTGCCATTAACGTTACTTTGGCCAGTACAGTATCTATTTTTTGCGTTTTAGTATTTAAAATGTAAGCACCAAAGCATTTAATATCTTCTGTATGCGAAGTAACTACCTGTCCTAAATGATGCTGTGTAATAATATCAATAGCATAGTGGTGATCTAATACCGTAATGTTTTTATGCGTGCGAACTTGTGCAATTAAAGCACGTTCTATTTCATAGCCCGTAATGTCTTTATGATGCAGGATGCGGTGTTCAGAATGGCCGCCTTCCTTTGCTAAGTCGTAGTTACCTTGTTGTGTTTTATCAAAATTTGCGCCGAGTTCAATTAATTCCTTTACGCGTTGCGTGCCTTCTGTTACTACTATTCTTACGGTTTCAGGATCGCATAAATTAGCGCCTGCAATTAAGGTATCTTCAATGTGTTTTTCAATACTGTCGCCTTCATGCCACACTGCTGCAATACCGCCTTGGGCATATTTGGTGTTCGATTCATCCTCATTGCTTTTGGTAACAATGTAAATTTTACTTGTTTCAGCTACCTTAAGTGCATAGCTTAGCCCGGCAATACCGCTCCCAATAATTAAAATATCTACTTTTTGTTGCATGTGCAAACCGTTTTAGGACTATAACCCTACTAATTTATAGTTAATTTGAACCATAAACAAAACTAATTGTTCAATTAATAAACGAATCATTTCTATCTTTACACATCATTTAACACTATAAAAATGGATACAATTCCTTATACCATATACGTTGAAGCAACTCCTAACCCGGCTTCCATGAAATTTGTTGTCAATAAAATTTTAATTAATGAAAAAGGTGCCAGTGCTGAGTATAAAAGTTCAAGCGAAACACAAACGGCTCCCATTGCCGCAAAATTATTTCAGTTTCCCTTTGTAAAAACGGTTTTTATATCAGCTAATTATATTACGGTTACCAAAATTGATGCAATTAGCTGGGATGATATTACGGTAGAGCTGAGGGTATTTTTAACGGATTATTTAAATAAGGGAAATTTAATTATTACGGCTTTGCCTCAACAGGAGGTAGCCATTGATAATACGTTTACTGAAACTAAAACTGTAAGTACACAACATGTAGCACCTAAGGATGAAGTAGAGGCAAAGATCATTGAAGTACTGGACCAATACATTCGCCCTGCCGTAGAAAATGACGGGGGGTTAATTACGTTTAAAGATCTGAAAGACGGTATAGTAACAGTGCAGATGCGCGGCGCCTGCAGTGGTTGCCCAAGCAGCACAATGACCTTAAAGGCAGGGATCGAAGCGTTACTGAAGCGCTTATTGCCTGATTCCGTTAAAGAAGTGGTAAGCGAAGCGATGTAATCTTATTATTTTTTCTTGATCTCCTTTTCCAGTTTACGTGTAATTGGCATCCAGATCCTTCTCCCTACATCCGAAGATAAATTCATACAGATGCTGTCTGACATTAATTTTGTATGATAATTTGATTTATCTTTATTAGTACCGTTTATAAGATCACTGAGATCGCGGTTATTTGTAAACTGCTCTGATCTTTTTTTGTCGTTGTAGCATTCAACCGGTTTTTCCTCTTTATGGTTTACGTTTATTATTTCCACATTCACGCCGCAATTCACACTGTTTAGTTCTATAGATTGGCCGTTGTAGGCTGACTTAGGATCATCTATTTTTTGCATGGCTGAGCTTTCTGTAATCGTTATGGATTTTAAATTTAAAATATAATCAGCTGTAGCGGGATCATTGCTAACCGTAATGTTCGGCGTAATAGCACCCTCTTTTTTAAAGGATTCCATAAAAGCAGCGCTGATCTGCTCTTTAGTATTATAAGTGGTATATTTTACAAAAGATGCCGTATTACTTATAATCACCTGTAACGCCTGATCATTATAAGAAATAACAATCGGCTTATCAATCTTTTTTTTGAATGCTGTACACGCTGAAAGTAATAGAGCTGTACAATAGATAATATGTTTAGACTTAAAACTCATAATTAAAAATATAAAATTTATCTAACATAGTAATTAAATATTTGCGTATGCAATGCTTAATACATTAATTTTTACGCCTTCAATTTGTTTTAAAGTTTGGCAACAGGCCTCAATAGTGGCTCCTGTCGTGATCACATCATCCACTAAGATCACATATTTATTTTTTAGGTCTTCTGTAAGATCCACTTTAAATTTATCTTCTACATTTTCCCACCTTTCAAATTTGTTTTTACGGGTTTGGGTAGACGTAAATTCTGTTCGGGTTAAAACGGTTGTATTCAATGCAATATTTAATCCTTTCGCTAAGCCTTTTGCAAATTCTTCGCTTTGGTTATAGCCGCGTTGTTTATATTTTAAAGGATGCAACGGCACGGGAATAATACAGGCTGATTGCATAATGCGAGTGTCTGATAGCAGCTCATCGGCATACCATTTACCAACCAGCACGGCCAACTCTTTATTACCTTTATACTTTATGGCATGTAATATTTTTTGGACGTTCCCTTTTTTATGAAACAGGTAAAAACTGCTTGCCAACTCAAGGTCTACCCTTCCGTAAAATAAGTTTTGTACAATGTTATCCGGCTGTAAATGAAAATTGGTTTTCGGTAAATTCAAATAACAATAATTACAAATTTCATCTTCATGCTTAAATAATGAGTTTCCGCAGCCAACGCAGTTTCGGGGATAGATCAGGGAAATAAAGTCGCTTAGCATCCGTTATAATTTACCGGCCAGTGTACAGCTTAGTTTGTATTTGTTTACTTTCCCCGAAAAGTTAAATAATTCAACATACACAATGTAAATTCCAATGGCCGATTTTTCATTATCGTCATTAATGCCGTTCCAGCTAAATGTGCCGTCTTGCGTGAGTTGTTCGTTACGAATTAAATAACGCACCTGCCGGCCTTTACTGTCGTATATGTATACATTAGCCGCTTTTCCCGGTTCATCCAATTTATAAGTAATATTCAGTACATCATTATACCCGTCATTGTCAGGTGAAAATAACGGACTGTTAATGGTAACTCCGTTTCCGCCATCGGCTTGTAAATACTGTGAGTTGCGGTAAGCGGGAGTTCCAAAGCCAACCCCTTCAGCTGCACTGTTCCAATTTGTTTTATCATTTGTTGAACGATTAAAATCAATGCGTTCCAGCGATACACCTTTTGTATTTACCAGTAAAGGGAAATGCATTTTGCTTGTGTAGATGAAATTATCTATCACCACATTATTTTTATCACTTAAGGTCA
This sequence comes from Bacteroidia bacterium, assembly GCA_038222995.1. GTDB lineage: Bacteria > Bacteroidota > Bacteroidia > B-17B0 > Aurantibacillaceae > UBA4416. The sequence continues at coordinate 5,782 of JBBRHI010000042.1, forward strand.
CCACATCCTCATCACTGTTCATGCTTGGAAGATCAGCTATATTTAAAAACCCTTTCGGGTTCATTGTTTGATAGGTTTTTTTTACGGCAGTTTCGTTTTCGCTTAACAATATATAAGTTTGCGGGAATATTAAATAACCTTCATCGGTAATCGGTTTTGTATCAGTTAAAGTATGCGTTAATGTATCCATTGATCCGATCTGAAGATCTTTTAAATTAATGGTTTTATTGCTCCTGTTATAAAGCTCCAAATAATCAGTACCGCCGGTTCCGGGGTCAAATAATACTTCATTAATAATGATATCATTTGCTCCGGGAGGTTCAGGAACTGCGAACGGTATCGGGGTTCCTGTACCGCTTAAATTTCCGGCGCAATCTTTAATGCCGCTTAATACAGTACAATGATAAATGATCCCTTGTTGTATCGGCGCAGCTAATTTCAACTTTATCTTTTTATAATCGGTGCCAATCGGTATAACGTTTGCCGGCTGTGCCAGGCCGTTATCAAATGTATATAATGCCTGATTTAATGAGCTGAGACTGTCTAAAGGCTCTGAAAAAACAAGAAGTATCGTATCGGGTGTAATAACAGTTATTCTTTCCAATTCAGGAGTATTACTGTCAGAATTATTTCCGGCAACTGAATTTCTTTTCCCCGGTGTTCCGCCAACACTGCTGTTACTGGCTTTCCAGTTACTTTCGCCGCCGCAAGGATTATTTGCATCTACCTGCTCCATGCTCCAACCCCCGTCTGCTTTATTGACGTTGTTGTACCAGGCCGATGTGTAGCTGACAGAATGAATGAGAAGATTACTGCTGTCTCGTAACGTAAGTGTTGTGCCGTCGTTTAATAAAGACGGAAAGCTTGTTACCTCGTAAGCTGTTATGCCGAAACCAAGAAACACGTCAGCATTGCCTGTGCCTGTTAATACAATAAAACTATCGGGTTTAATGGAAATGTCGGGCAGCTTTTTAGAAGCAGTAGGCGTAGAAAAAATCCAGTTCTTTAAATTAATTGTATAATGAGTTCTGTTTTTTAATTCAACGTATTCTTCTACCGGCAAATTAAGGGCAGGGTCCGGATCAGGCATCAGCTCATTAATCACCACATCAAACGGCTTGTGTTTATAATAAGAAAACGATCCGGTGTTAGCACTAACACTGTTACCGTTGCAATCAGTCATACCGCTTACGGTAACCGTATAATTGGTGGCATTTAGTAATTTAGCAGGTAATGAAAGAACTGCGCAGGCATTGCCTTGCAGAGCTGCTGCACTTGTTGGTGAACCTAATAAACTTATAGTATAATTAGTGGCCGTACTTAATTGTACAGAAGAAATAACGTCATCAAAACAGATGGAAATATGCGTGGAATCTATAACGTTTACCGAACTTATTTTTGGGCCTGTTATATCCGGGACAATTGAGTAAACCGAATTAATAAAGCCCGGAGTTCCGCCTGCCGAATTGTTTGATCCTATCCAGTTGTTAGCTTGTGAACACGTATTATTTTGATTCGGATTAATTTGCTCCAAGGTATAACCTCCGTCTTTTTTGAGCGCGCTGCCGTACCAGGTATCTTTATAATTTACGCTGTCAATAAATGTATTGCTTGCTGTTTTTAAATAAATATTATCTGACGAATTATTTAAAGACGGAAAAGAACCCACACCTAATTTATTCATATAGCCTAAGGCTGTAAACTGTGCTGTATCTGTAACAGGGCAAATAATAATGTAAGAATTCGGCGCTATAACATAATTGGGTAGAGTGGCAATAGACCCATTATCAGTTAGCTTGAGGCCGTTTAAATTATAAGAATTTGTGCTCCTGTTATATATTTCGATAAACTCCGTTGCCGTTAAGTTAACAACAGGAGAAGGGTCAGCAAAAATCTCATTAATTACGAGGTCTTTAAACGCAGGGGTGCCGTAAACTATATAATTAAACATGACTGTTGCAGGAAGCATGACGTTACCGGCTATATCCTGCACATTATTTGCGGAAACGATATATGTATTGCCGGATATCAAAGGTGTTCCAAGGCTTAAATGCACCAATTTAAAATTAGCCGCATCCCTCACTGCCGAAGACGCTGTGCCAATACCCGGGCTTAATATATAATTAGCGGCTGTTTGTGAAGTAATTATATCTACATTTTCGCTAAACAATACATCCACCGTAGTTGACGAAGTTGAAACCGCACTTATTAATGTAGGAGGCATATTATCTATAATAATTGGCCCGACACTAATATCATCAAACGTGTGCTTCTGAAAAAATGAAGAGGTTGATTGAGCAATATAAAAACCGAATGAAGCTGATGTGGTAAACGTGGCGTCAGTAGCTGTCCCTTCGCTAATATAATTATTTCCTGTCCCGGTAATATCTCTCTCCAACGAAAATAAATTAGCCGCTGTTCTTACAACTTTAATTTTAAGCAGGTTGTTCGACACATTGGTAATTCCGTCAACACCGTCAATAATTTTAACCGCGGAAGCTAAGGTTCCTGAGCGTTTATACAAACAGATCTCATCCAATGTGTTCCCTATCCGAACAAAATAACCGTTAATGGATGCTGATTGTAAATTTGCGACGTTGCTCGTTAAGTAAATGTCTGCATAATTGGTACTTGAGGTATTAAATTGGAGGTTAGCATAAAACTCCCATTGACAGTTATTAGCTAACGTGCTTGATGTGCTGATGTAAAAAGAGGTGTTTGAAGTGGTGTTTGCGGATCTTAACTGATTAGTCGTTACTAAAAAATCTGTTGTAGTTGCGAGCGTCCAGGTGGGATTGGAAGTAAAATCGCCGTCGGCGAAACCTTCCGTTATTTGTGCGTTTACCTGTGTTGCCAAACAACAAGTAAAGAGCATCATAAAAATACGATCTAATTTCATAAGTTTATAAGAATACAAGTTAGGTAAATTTTTTAGATTACAAATTAATTAACACCTTTGATGCCTATTTAAATCACATGATATTATGAAAGTAGCAGTAGTAGGAGCAACAGGTTTAGTAGGCACTAAAATGTTGCAAATATTAGCGGAACGAAATTTTCCATTAACCGAATTAATACCGGTAGCGTCAGAAAGATCGGTAGGAAAAGAAATTATATATAAAGGAAAAACGTATAAGGTACATTCCATGCAGGCGGCTATAGACGACAAACCGCAGATCGCCTTGTTTTCTGCCGGGGGAACCGCTTCTTTAGAATGGGCTCCCAAATTTGCAGCGGCGGGTACAACGGTTATTGATAATTCTTCGGCCTGGAGAATGGATCCGGGTAAAAAATTAATTGTTCCTGAGATCAATGCGCATGAATTAAAAGCAAGCGATAAAATAATTGCTAATCCTAATTGCTCTACCATACAACTTGTGGTAGCGTTAAACCCCTTACATAAAAAATATAAAATTAAGCGTGTTGTCGTTTCTACTTACCAGTCTGTTACCGGAACCGGCGTTAAGGCCGTAGATCAGCTCATGAATGAGCGCGCGGGTATTACGGGCGACATGGCCTATAAGTATAAGATAGATCTGAATGTGATTCCTCAAATTGATGTATTTACCGACAACGGTTACACAAAGGAAGAGATGAAAATGGTGAATGAAACCAAAAAGATAATGGGCGATGATTCTATTCGTTTAACCGCTACAGCCGTTCGTATTCCTGTAATGGGCGGACACAGCGAAAGCGTAAATGTAGAATTTGAAAATGAGTTCGATGTAAAAGATATTTTTGAGATCATGCGAAATACCAAAGGCATTATTTTAAAAGATGATGTGTCTCAACAAATTTATCCGATGCCAATAGACGCCCATGATAAAGATGAGGTATTTGTAGGAAGGATCCGCAGGGATGAAACGCAACCTAAAACGTTAAATATGTGGATCGTATCGGATAACCTCAGGAAAGGCGCTGCTACCAACGCGGTGCAGATCGCAGAATATTTAGTAGAGAATAAACCGGTTTAAGGAAGAGAGATAAGAGACGTTTGACTTAAGGGACAGCTTCTTTATTAAACATAAAAAAGGCTGCTGTGCCCATCCCCGTTAAAGCACCGCAGCCTTTTTGTTTTTGGTTTAAACTAAACAAAACCTATGATAAAGAACGTAGAGTAAAGTTACAACCGTTACCTGCGGTTTAAAACAACAAACTCATAACCGGTAGGTTTCACTTTATAACCGGTAAGTATTAGCCATAAATTGGATATAAAAACCCCTCCCGCTTAATAGCGGGAGGGGTTATGTTTGATCGGTAAAGGTGTTTTTCGTTGCTCGTACAAAAAAACAGACACTTCTTTTAGAAGGAAACTAATTTTACACCAAAGGTGAAAGGATATAATTCAGGGCCTTTACCGTTTTCAAACAAGGGGGTTAACGCATAATCAGCATATAATGTGAAATTTCTGTATCCTATGCTCGCGTGCGCATTCACGCGGAACGGGTTCATATTATAACTGTCTTTTCTTATTAATCTTATATCCTGCCCGTTAAGTTCCAATATTTGGCGGGTACGTGATCCCAGCCTGTAGCCTCCTATTACGCCAAACGCTACGTGGAATGCCTTATTGGGATTTTTATTGGTATTGAATTCCAGTAAAACCGGCACATTTACAAAGGTAGATTTAAAACGGTTTTTCTTATAGTTGAATACGTTACCGGAGTCAATTTTGCCGGATGTAAAACTGCTGTCGGGGTTTAAGGTAGTACGATTACTGAATTGGTACTGGCTCCATTCAAATCCTAAACCAATCACCAGGTTTATATAATTCTTATAAATATGAATGTCTTTTTCTAAAGGGTTTAACTGAAAGTTCAGTGACTTGCCGTAATCAAGCGACATGTATTTTTCGTTATTCGGCAAGGAAAAATTTCCGTTAGAAAGCCATCCGTTCACTCCGATACCAAACCCTGCCCAGTTATGGAAACGGTTATCATCATTATTCAGATGAGTGCTTACACCTTGTTCCTTGTCAATAATAATAAATTTCTTTTTCCGTAAATTAATGGTGGTAGAATCTTTTTTATCGCCCGATTTTTTGGCCACATCGTCATCTACTACTTTTGCTATAGAGGAAGAACTTGATGCTTCCGCACTTACTTCTTTAGGGTCTCCTTTAAACTTAATCATACTGGAACCTGTGGCATTGGCATTTATTTTTTGAGACGCATTAACCTTTGCAGATGAAGCGCCCGATACGGTTACATCCGTGTTAACCGAATTAAGCTTATACGATTTTAACGCAGAGGCGCCGCTTACAGTTCCTTGCAATGCTTGTGTTGACCCTTCCAGGCTTACACCTGAAGCGCCGCTTACGGTTACGTTTACCGCGTTGGTTTTAATTGCCGCAACGATATCGCTTGCCCCGGAAGCATCAATAGATAAGCTGTCTGTTTGTAATGTATTTAAAACGGTTACCCTTGAAGCAC